>CAZUNW010000001.1:0-20310 GCA_964621425.1 uncultured Chryseobacterium sp.
TGGTTCTTCATGCCGTCGCGGTCGCTCATGAACACGATGGCCTTGCCGTCCATGGACCAGCGCGGCATGTAGCCGCCGTAGCCGCTGCGGGTGAGGTCGGTGATGGGTTTCCCGCCTTCCGCGCTCACGATGCCGACCTGGCCGATCCACTGTTCCGGGTTCAGGAAGCTGACCACGAACCATTTGCTGTCCGGGCTCCATTCGTACCACTGGTCGCCGTCGGCATAGCTGTAGTTCCGGTCGCCGGGCACGATGGTGCGGGTCTGCTTGCTGGCCAGGTTGAGCACCTTGAGCGTGGTGCGCTCCTCCAGGTAGGCCACCTCCTTGCCATCGGGGGAATACGTGCACTGGAACTCCTCCGCGGGCGTGGTGAGCAGCGGCTCTTCCTTCAGCAGCGTGGCGTTGAAGAAGTACTTCTCCTCCTTGCGCGCGATGGTGGTGGTGTACAGGTCCCAGCTGCCGTTGCGCTCGCTGGCGTAGAGCAGCGTACGTCCGTCGGGGCTGAAGCTCACGTTGCGTTCCTGCTCGGGGGTGTTGGTGATGCGCCGGGTGGTGCCTTCGGCGATGCTGGTCACGAACACCTCGCCCCGGTGCACGAAGGCCACCTCCTTGCCGTTGCTGCTGGGGTCGTACTCGTCGGCGTTGTTCACGCTGATGATGCGCTCGGGGTTGTAGCGCCCGTCGGAATTGATGCGGATGTTCACCTTGCGGGGCTCGCCGCCCTCGGTCATGGTGTAGAGTTCACCGCGGTAGCTGAAGCACATCACGCCGCCGTCGCTCATGCTCAGGTAGCGCACGGGGTGGTCCTTCAGGAAGCTCACCTGGGTGCTTGCACCACCCGTCACGGGGATCTTGTGCACGTTGAAGCTGCCCTTCTCCTCGCTCAGGTAGTAGATGGTGCTTCCATCCTTGCTGAAGATGGGATTTCGGTCCTCCCCGGCGAAGGAGGTGACCTGCCGGTAGCCCTTGGTGGCCGGGTCGTAGGTCCAGATGTCGCGCGTGACCGAGCTGGTATGGTGCTTGCGCCAGTTGTCCTCGTAGCCTTTGCGATCGTGGTAGGCGATCAACGTGCCAGCGTGGTTGTAGCGGGCTCGCTCCATGGCGATGGTGCTGACCTGCAGCGGACGCCCGCCGATGCTGGGCACGGTATACAGTTCTCCCAGCCCCCCCACCGGGAACTGCTGGTTGCGCGCATCATCCTGGCGGGTGCCGTAGAAGATGACCTGGCCCCCGTCAGCGCTGAAGTCGGACGGGGTCTCCCCATTGCCGTGGTGGGTGAGGCGCGTGGGCGCGCCGCCTTCCGCGGGCATCACGAACACATCGCCGTTGCCGTAACGGTTGCTGCTGAAGGCGATCCGACCGCCATCGTGGCTCCATACGGGGCTGTGATCAAGCGCTTCGTTGGTGGTGAGGGGCACGGCATCGCCTCCGCCCACGGGCACCCGCCAGATATCGCCTTGGTAGCAGAAGGCGATGGTGCTTCCATCGGGGCTGATGGCGGCGTTCCGCAACCACATCGGCCCCGCCTGGGCGGATGAGACCAGGGAGGCGGCGAGGGCTCCCGCAAGGACGATGCTGCGATCGGCACGTTTCATGATGTGGATGTTCGAGGGCCTAAAGATCGCAGCTTCGCCCTGAACCGAAAGGGGCGTCGGCGTAGCTGTGGCAGCGGCACGATCGATCAACTTTGCCCCATGGAAGCAGCACAGCGCCACCGAACATTGGATGCAATGCCGGCCCACGCCAGGGTGTGGGTGTACAAGGCGGCCCGCGACCTGGGCCAGGCGGAACAGAAGCTCATCCGCGAGAGTGGCGCGGTCTTCACGGACTCATGGGCGGCCCATGGTGCTGCGCTGGATGCCTGTGTGGACGTGCTCCACGGCCGGTTCGTGGTGGTGGCGCTCGACGAGGAGCAGGCCATGGCCACAGGATGCAGCATCGACCGGAGCGTGGGCTTCATCAAGCAGCTGGAGCAGGACCTGAACCTGATGCTGACCGACCGCATGGTGGTGGTGATGGAGGTCGGTGGACGGGTGCAGGGCGCCCGGCTTACGGAGCTGCCCGGCCTGCTGGCTGCTGGCCTGGTGGGCCTGGATACGGTCGTTTTCGATGACCTGGTGGGCTCTGTGGGTGAGCTGCGTACGCGGTTCCGCGTGCGGCTGGCGGACAGCTGGATGCGCCGTTTCCTCTGATCAGGGGGCCGCAGGTGGCGTGTCCCGGAACACATCCGCACGGTCGCGGGGGCGTTCCTCTTCGCGCCATTCGAATCCCGGAAGGAGGCGTTCCTCGGCGGGGAGCTGCTCCACTGGATACAGCACCGCGTCCGGCTGTGTCAGGAAGGTGACGCTGGCCACCTCGCCATTCCTCACCCGCACAAGCATGTTCGCGCAGTCCGCACGGTTGACGCCTACGATGGTGCGGACCGAGTCGCGCTGTTCCACGGCGTGGTAGACCGTGCGGCTGTTGCCTTCGGTGAGCAGCCGGTCGAGGGCATTGTCCATGAAGAGGCCGGTCATGGTGCGTCCGCTCACCTGGTCGAAACGCCCGCTGTCCACGCGGGACGCCATGAAGGCACCACCCTCCGCGAACAACCGGTCCACACGGCCGCCGGACAGCTGGATGCGGATATGGCGACCTGTCACCTGGTTGCTGCCGTTCCAAAGGACGGGTCTGTGGTACATGCGGATGAGGCTGTCGGCGGTGCTGTATACCAGCGTATCGCACACGCCCTGAAGGTCCTTTTCATACAAGCGCACGCCCCGGTGTGCGGTGATGCGCCGCTCTTCCGGGCCATCACCCGGCGCGGCGAACAGGGTGTCCGCATGGAGAAAGAGGGTGTCCGTGCCGGAACGCAGCAGCAGGCGTGCATTCCCGGTCACGAAGCTGTGCCCGCCGGCTTGATCATGCCGGCCCACATCGCCCAGTACTGTGGTGCCGTTGGCGGTATCGGTGGCCGCCACACTTCCCCAGGCCCTGCCGATGCCGCGTTCCCCGTCGTAGTGGATGCTATCGCCCTGCAGGTCCTGGCCCTTGGATACGAGCCTGGCACCCTTGGAGAAGCTGGCCTGGCGCGAGCGGGTGTCGTAGGTGCCCGATACGCAGGTGATGCGGCTGTCCGACTGGGTGATCACCGTCGGTCCATGGAACTCCGCGGTGGATGTGCCGGTGAGGTAGTGGAGCGTGTCGGCCTCGATGCGCCGGTCGGGGTGCCGCAGCCGCACATCCCCGGAGAAGATGAAGCGCCGGGCATCGGCCAGGTAGGTGCCCCTGCGGCTGGTGAGCGTGTCACCCTGGGCGCGGCTCACCAGTACCCCGCCGCCCACGTAGGTGGCCGCACGTCCCCGCAGGTCGTAGATGAGGGTGGGCGCCGCGAGCGTGCTGCCGGGGTCGGTGAGTCGCACCCCGCCGTCCACGGTGGCCACGCGCCGGCTGCCCTCGTAGTCCAGCAGGTTCCCGGCCAACGTCAGGGTGTCACCCTGTGTGATCCGGATGTTGCTGTACGCCCTCACGCGCTGGTCCTCGAAGAGCCAGGCGCTGTCGCAGGTCATGGTGGCTCCGGCGTGCCTGAAGCGCACGTTACCGCGGAGCCGCTGCGCACCCGGCGCGATGGCCTCGTCGAAGCGCCATTCGTCGGCGTTGAGCACCTCGATGCGCGCCGTATCCTGGGCGCGCAGGACGGATGGAAGCATCAGCACCATCGCCATCGTCGCCAGCCCCATGCGGGGGCTTGCCTGCTGGGGGTGCGGCGCATGTCGCATGCGGTCGGGAGTGGGCGAGGACCGTGCCACGGGGAAGCTGTCGCGAAGATCGCCGCCCCAGGTCAGTTGAGGCTGATGCCCGGCAATTTCCGCATGTTGCGGTAATGGGTGCTTAGCGTGGCCAGCAGCACACGGATGCGTCCGTCGGCCGCCCGGGTGGCCTCGCTCACCTCGCGGCCCTGCGCCTCGAGCAACATCACCCCGTACAGGCCGGTGAAGCAGGTCTCCACCACGCCGGTTCGCTCCTCCTCGTCGCGCTGCCGCTCCAGGCTTGCGATATCCTCCCGGGCCTCCATGAAGCGGCGCGAGTAATCGGGTTCCTCCAGCACCTCCACCAAGGCATGGTGCAGCGACTCCAGGTCGCTCAGGGCCTCGTTCACCTCCTCGAGGTGGCCGCGCTGGGTCAGTCCTTGCTTCACCATGCGTTCAGCGAGCTCGGTGTACCAGGCAAGGGCGAGGCGTTTCTGTTCCGCGTCCACGTCCATCGGCTCCACGAGGGTGGTGCGGATGGCCTCGGGGTCGAAGCGCACGGCGCGAAGCACATCCTCTAGGTGCCACATGCGCATCACGAAGGCGGCCACGTTTTCGTGGCGTTCCTGGCGGAGGCGCTCGTTCATTTCGCGGGTGCGGTGCGCGCCTTGGTGGCGCGGTGGCGTGCGTTCAGCCCGGCGATCACCTGAGGGGTGATGTCCAGTCCGGGGTTGCCCACCCAGATCTGCCCCCCGCTCTGCACGCTGAAGATGTAATCGTGCTTCGCCGTGGCGTTGTACTCGTCCAGGAAGGACATGATCTCGTTGCTGATCTCCTCCAGCATGCGCGCCTCCATTTCCACCATCTGGCGTTCGCCGCGGGCCTGCATCTCCTGTATGCGCGCCATCAGCCCCTGCAGCTCCTGCTCATCGGCCTTCACCTCGGCCTGCGTGCTGTAGGTCTGGTCCTTTCGCATCAGTTCCTCGTAGCGGCGCTGGGCCTTGCCCAGTTCGCTCTGCAGGTTGCCCTCCAGCCGTTTGCCCTCGCTGCGGAACGCGTTGCCCCGTTCCTTCACCAGCTCGTACTTCTCCTGCACGGAGTCCATGTAGAAGTAGGCAATTCGGGCATCGGTGAGGGCGCCGGTATCGGGCGGTGCGATGAGTGCTGTGGCGCCGCTGTCCGCCACTGGTGCGGTGGCGCTGGGGCTGCCGGACCCGCCCTTGGCCAGAAGGCTCCAGGCGATCAAGGCGGTGAGCAGGATGTTCCAGCCGATGAGGACCGGGCCGAGCTTGCGTTCCATGGGGGTGAAAGAAGAGCGCCCCTGATGCGGGGCGCTCCAAAGGTAGGGGTTGCGGTTCCGCTACCTCGCGATCACCAGCTTGCCGGTGAAGGTGTGCTTGGCGGAGGTGACCTGGTAGAGATAGGTTCCCGGTGCAACGCCGTCGAGGTCGATGGTGCCCCTGTCGCCGCTGGTCAGGGTCCATTGGCCCACCAGCGCTCCGCTCAGGTCCACGAGCTGGACCAGCGCTCCACCGGCGCCGAAACCACCCAGCGTCACCCGGTCGGTCGCGGGGTTGGGCACCACGTCCAGTTGCGCATAGGCCGCTTCGCCGATGCCGGCCACCACGTCCAGGTCCACGCAGGCCGTGTCATTGGTCACGGCTACGTCCGAGGACCAGCCCGTCCATGCGCAAAGGGCGCCGGTCTGTGATGCGGTGGGGAGCAGGGGTTGGTTGAAGGTGAAGAGGAGCGAGTCACCCGGTTGCAGGGTGGTGGTGAAGTTCTGTGTCACCACGGGTTCCGAGGCGAAGCGGTAGCTCACCGGGAAGCCATTGGCGGGCTGGTTGCCGGTGTTCTTCACCCACGTGCGGATGATCGTGGGCTGGCTCACCACCTGGCCGTCCAGCACGCCGAAGAAGCTGCGGCAGCCTACATCGTAAACTGGCAGCTGCTCCACCCGGAGGCCCAGGTGGAAGTCGGTGGTCTCGCGGTCGCGGTACTCGGCCCACACATTGTCCAGCACCTCGTAGGTGTGCAGGCTGAAGGGCGGCACTACGTCCTGGGCTATGTTGATGCTGTTGCCGCCCATGTACCACTGGACATAGAGGCCGCCCGAACTCCACAGGAAGGGTGTGCTCACTGCATGTACCTGGTCACCCGCCACGGCGTTCCCGGGGGGGACGAAGATGGAGTCGATGCGGGTGCCAGGACCGCCATTGGGGCCGTCGTCGTCGAACACCTTGAGGTACATGCCCACGGGTGTCAGGTTATTCACCAGACGGATGGTGAAGCCCGTCACGTAACAGGGGCTGAAGGGTGGGCGGTCAAGGTAGACGCCAACCCCGCCATTGCCGCCGTTCCAGCCGATCCCGATGCCATCGTCCGATGCACCGTTCCACTTCACCTGCAAGGAGGTGAGGCTGGTGTCATAAACGGAAAGCTCTTCAGTGAGCGTGTTGTTGGTGGTTACCAGTTCGTTCGCTATTCCACTAATGGTTCCCACGTACCGATGGGTGCCGGCGATGGTGGGCGCGAACCCGATCGGGAAGGTGATCAGGCTGTCCGCCCCTGGCGTCAACTGCGCGATGGTTACCTGGTCGCTGACCGCGAGCTGGTTGTTGGGCGTGAACACCTGCGCCTGTGCGGTGAAGTTGGAGAGCACCTGGTTACCCGTGTTGCGCACCTGCATCACCAGCGGGAAGGTGGGGCCGTTGCGCTGCAGCGTCCTGCCGCGGCTTCCGGTTGAGGTGAGGAACCTCACGGCCCCATCGGTGATGGCAAGGAGAGGCACCTGCGGGGCATTGTAGCGGACGGCATAGTTGCCCGCGGGATAGGTGTCCGCACTGTGCAACAGGCCAATGTCCCCGCTGATGCATTCGATGCCCATCAGCAGGTCATTGTTCTGGGTCAGCCCCGTTTGCTGCAGGATCTGCACCGTGATGGAACTGTCCGCCTTGCTCAGGATGATCTGGAAGGTGTTGCTACCTGTCCAGGTGGGCGCTGTCGGGCTCCAGAACGGCACGTTCACCCAGGAGAAGATGGTGGTGTCGGGTGTATCGTAAAGCCAGCACTGGCCCGGGTTCCCGGGACCGGTGAAGGTGAGGTCGGCCGTCAGGCCGGCGATGTAGTCGTTGGCGCCACCTGCCTGGGGGATGAAAGGGAAGGGCGATGCGATGTTGGTGTTGTTGAAGGCGATGTAGCCGTTGCTGCCGATCCACACGTCCTTGCGGTCGTACCAGTAGTATGGCATGTTCGTGCTCATCGCGAAGGGACCCACCACGTTGTCATCGGCAAGGCCGTTCCCCTGGATGCCGATGCCGGTGATGTCGATCCAGCCGAACACGGGCCCGCCTGGCTCATTGCTGTCCTTCCAGGTATAGCCGTACGTGTCGGGCCCGCCTTGGGCGGCAAAGGCGGCAAGCGGGAGCAGGAGGCCGAGCAGGGTGGCGGTCCGGACCATGCGATGCGAATTTGGTGGGGAAGGTAGTGAGCCTACGCCACAGGTGGACGAGCCCGCTCAGGACCGGACGAAGCGCAGCGCCTGGGAACGGCCCTCCTGAAGCACGTGAAGCAGGTAGATGCCCTGCGCCAGATGGTCCAATGCAAGCGTATGCCAGCCCTGTTCACCGGTGGCGCCCTGGGCGTGCAGCCTGCCGTGGAGGTCGATCACCTGCCATGCGCACGCCTCGTCGAAATGGACCACCAGCGGCCCCGCACAGAGGGGATCGGCGATTCGCATACCCTGCTCTCCGTGCCCAAGGCCAGCCCGGGGTGCCGCACCGGGCGTATTGTCAATGAGCACGGTGCATGCGGGACCGGCCGGGCACCAGGTGGACCCGCCATCGAAACTGGGCTGCACCGTCACGTCGTAATAGGCACCGTCCGAAAGGGGAAGTGAGGTCCAGTTGAGCACCACGCTGGAGCCGCTGCTGGTGATCAGCCGTACAAAGCCGCCACCATCGGTCTCGAAGCGGAAGCGGTAGTCCGTTGCACCGTTCACGGAGATGGCGTGCAGCTCGTCTGCACCCCCGAAGCTGCGCGTCACACCGCAGCTCAGGTCCGGGTGCTGGGGGTGATCCACCAACCAGGTGGGCAGGCAGGCCGGCATCGCGGGCAGCACCTTGGCCTGGCAAACGGGACCGAACGCACCGAAAACGCCGTTGATGCGCGTGCGTACCGCGACATTCAGCAGCAGGTTCATCGGCACCGGGTTGGAGTTCAGCCAGGCGAAGCGCAGGTAACAGGCGTCGTTGGGGTCCGAATCGTTCCACCCGTTCACCACGGAGCCTGTCTGGAAGACACGGCGGTTGTAGGATCCATTCGGATCGAAGATCCAGAACTGGTAACCGTCCCCGTTGGACGGGTTCACGCCCGGGGATGGCGTGGCGATGAAGAAATCGTTGCTCAGGTAGCTCAGCTTGGAGCAGGATGCGCTCTGGGGCTGGCTGTTCAGGATGCGGTTGGGGCCGATGGGGTTACTGAACGCGAGGTTTCCCCCCACCGCGCTGATGCTTCCATAGGTGCACCCGTTGCCCATGTTGTCGATCACCCGATCGCCTGCGGGATCCTCCAGGGCGTATCCGCCCGGACAGATGCCGTTCCCCCCGCTGTCGTGCACGATCAGCCTGTAGGTGGCGTTCAGCGGAAGACAAACCAGTTCCGCGTTGTGCGAGTTGTTCATGTAGGGCCCGCCCGTGGCCACCTGCAACCCGGAGACCGCGTCCACGATCTCCCATGTGATCTCATGGCCCGCCTGATCCGCATGGACGATCATGCGCCAATCGGAACAGGTGGGGGCATCCACCGCACCCCATGCGCAGGACGACCCGGCCGGCATGGCCGTGCCAAGGATCAGGACGGTGGCGTTCAGCAGGCGCATGTGCTTCTCCGGTTCAAGGCCCCGGCGGGTGGGTTTGTTCCTAAACTACCGGCATCCGCCATCCAATTTCCGATTGTTGAAAAGAGCCTGATCGGTTGTTGATCACTCAAACCGCCTGGCTTGGATGCCTGTCGCGTTCAAACGGCCGCACCGGCCCGTTACGTGGCGGTCGAACCTTCCATGGTATCGTGTGTTCTTATCGTGAAGACCTGTCCAATGGCCAAGCAACGTTCCCTACCCGGCTTCCGCATCCAGAGCTACCACACCTCCTTCGCACCCGGACCGCAGCGCTTCAGCGTCGTGGTGAAGTATGCGGAGGACGGGGATCCCCGCGAGGGCGTAGTGGCCGTGGATGGTCCGCTGGAATTCATGGCCGTGCTCCAGCTGTTGCAGATGGGCCCGACGGTCTACTACCCGCGCGAGAAGCGCATCGGCAATCTGGCCGCGTAGCCGGTTCCGCTCCAGGTCCTACCCCGTATTCCCATCCAGGGTCCAACTTTGTGGCATGGGAACACATGTGCGTTCCTTCCCAGTGGAGGGGATGACCTGTGCCAGCTGTGTGCGCAGCGTGGAGAAGGCCCTTCGCGCGGTGCCCGGCGTGGGTGATGTCAGCGTCAACCTGGCGGACCGCTCTGCCCTGGTGGCATGGAGCGGCGGGCAGGTCACGGAAGAGGCGCTGCAGGCCGCGGTGCGGAAGGCGGGATACGCATTGCTGGTCACCGCCCCGGACGAATTGCCCGGAGGCAATGACCGGTCGCTGGCTTTGCGACGCCGCATGGTATGGGCCATGGCGCTCACCGTGCCGGTGGTGCTGGCGGGCATGTTGTTCATGGATGCGTGGTGGAGCCGCTGGACGCAGGCGCTGTTCACCGCGCTGGTGGTATTGGTGTTCGGCCGCTCGTTCTTCGTCACCGCCTGGAGGCAGGCCAGTCACGGCACGGCCGGCATGGATACGCTGGTGGCCCTTGGCACCGGGGTTACCTTTGTGCACGGCGTGTTCACCACCCTTGCACCGGGTTTCTGGCGGGAGCGTGGCCTGGAGCCGCATGTGTACTTCGAGGCCGCGGCCGTCATCATCGCGTTCGTCCTGCTCGGCCGCTACCTGGAGGAGCGCGCGCGCTCAGGAGCGGGTGACGCGGTCCGCAAGCTGATGGGATTGCGCCCTGACAAGGCCCTGCGTGAGGACCCGGACGGGGCGCCGGTCGAGGTCGATGTCGCATCGCTGAACGTGGGTGATGTGCTGTTGGTGCGGCCGGGTGAGCGGATCGCAGTGGACGGCGAGGTGCTGGACGGTGCAGGTCATGTGGACGAGTCCATGCTCAGCGGGGAGCCCATGCCCGTGGCCAAGGAGCCTGGTTCGCGGCTTTATGCAGGCACGATCAACCAGCAGGGTTCGCTGCGCATGAAGGCGGTGCAGGTGGGCGCGGCCACGGTGCTCGCCCGGATCGTGCATGCCGTCCGTGTGGCCCAGGGCAGCAGGGCTCCGGTGCAGCGCCTGGTGGACCGGGTGGCGGCGGTGTTCGTGCCGGTCATCATCGGCATCGCCCTGCTCAGCGCAGCGACGTGGTGGGCCTTGGGAGGGGACGATGCCTTCACACACGGCCTGATGGCGCTCGTTGCGGTGCTTGTGGTGGCCTGCCCCTGCGCCCTCGGCCTGGCCACGCCCACCGCCATCATCGCAGGTGTGGGCCGCGCGGCCGGCCTGGGCATCCTGGTGCGCGATGCGGAGAGCCTGGAGCGCGCGCAGGGCATCACTGCCGTGGTGGTGGACAAGACGGGCACGCTGACGGAGGGGCGGCCCTCCGTGGTGGATGCGGTGGGACTGGATGAGGCCGGGTCGGCGGCCGCGCTCCTCGCGCTGGAGCGACGGTCGGAGCATCCGCTCGCACGGGCCATCACCACCCATCTGCAGCGCGGAGCCGCGGCATCCGTGGCCGCCTTCGAGGTGCACCCCGGAAAGGGGGTGTCCGGCGAGGTGAACGGTGTGCGCTGGCTGGCGGGTAGCCGGCGTTGCATGGAGGAGGGCGGGGTGATGATCGGCATGGAATGGCGTGCGCATGAGCTCCGCTGGCAGGAGGCCGCGCACACGGTGGTTTGGCTTTCGGACGGGCAGCGCGTGCGCGCTGCCGTGGCCATCGCCGACCGCATCCGTCCATCCGCCGCCCGTGCCATTGCGCGTTTGAGGAGCCAGGGCATCGCCGTGTACATGCAGACCGGTGATTCGCTGCGCAGCGCGCGCGCGGTCGCCCGCGAGGTGGGCATCGAGGATGTCCGAAGCGATGTACTCCCCCCGGAAAAGGCGGCCTTCGTGAAGGGGCTTCAACAACAGGGCCGTGTGGTGGCCATGGTGGGCGATGGCATCAACGACAGCGAGGCGCTGGCCTGCGCCGATGTGGGCATCGCAATGGGCCAGGGAAGCGACATCGCCATCGATGTGGCGCGCATGACCCTGGTGAACGGCGACCTCGATGGGCTGCCCAAGGCCATCGCGCTTTCCCGGCGCACCATGGCCGTGGTGCGCCAGAACCTCTTCTGGGCCTTCCTCTACAACTTGCTCGGTGTGCCCATCGCGGCCGGTGTGCTGGTTCCGGTGAACGGGTTCCAGTTGGACCCCATGGTCGCGGGTGCCGCCATGGCGCTCAGCAGCGTGAGCGTGGTGGTGAACAGCCTTCGGCTGCGTACCATGCGGCTCGGGTAACCTGTCATTGGGCGGTACGGACCGGCTTCTACCGACCCGGCGCCGGGGTCTTTACGATGAGGCCGTCGCGGATCATCCGGTCGTACACCACCTGCATCACATCGTCCACGGTGCCCTCCAGGCTGGACGGGTCCACGGTGGTGGTGGTCCCCGTCCATATCAGCCCGTTGCGCCGGGTACTGTACACGTTGGTCTCCACGGTGTAGGTGGTGGTGGTGGTGATGTATCCTGGAGTGCTGTAGTAGCCGAAGCCGTGGCCGTAATACCCCCAGGGACTGGCGTAGTAGGCGGGATAGGTCGTGCCCGGCACATAGGTCTGCTCCTTGTTCTGGTCGACCAACCGCATGATCACCACACCGTCGATGCCATCGGCAACCATTCGTTCGTTCATGCCGGCGCCGTTGATCGCCTGAAGATCGCCTCCCAGGTAGCGGTAACTCGCCACGCCATGGCCGTTCATGAAGCGCACCATGTGGTCCTCGCCGGTGCGGCGCGTGGTCTCGTCCTTCAGCAGGCAGATCACCAGCACCTTGTTGTAGCTCCCGTCCTGGATGGTGACATCCGTATCGCGCCAACTGGTGACGATCTGAGTGCCCGGCGCGCAGCCGTGGAGCATGAGCAAGAAGAGGGCTAGGGGAAGGATGCGGTTCGTTGCGGGCATGGGACCAAGGTATTCCGTTGGCGCGGACCCGCGTTCAAGGAAGCCATGTTGTGTGTGGGTGTCTACCTTGCCACCCCAATCCTGACCATGCGTCGATCATTCCTTGCCCTCCTGCTGCTTCCCCTGCTCGGTGGCTGCTATCCGGTCAAGCCGGACTTCATCAATGAGTACGACCTGGTCTTCACGGACCATTCGCCGTCCTTCGATTTCCAGTCGCAGGGCACGTATGCGCTGCCGGACAGCGTGGTGATCATCTCCGACCAGCCTGACGGCCAGCCCGTCCAGAAGGTGCCTCCCGCCTATGGCGACAGGATCCTGGACCGCCTGCGCGCGAACATGAGCACGCTGGGCTGGCAGGAAGTGGATGAGCAGGACGATCCCGACGTGATCCTGCTCCCGGGGGCGATCAAGACGGTCACCGTCAATGTCTACAGCTACCCCTGGGACTACTGGGACTGGTACTATCCCGGGTACTATCCCGGCTGGGGATGGGACTACCCGGGCTATGAGCCCATGTACAGTTCGTACACCACCGGCTCGCTCATCGTGCAGATGACCGTTCCCGATGGTGTGAGCCCGGCCCAGAACATTCCCGTGGCGTGGGTCACGGTCATCAACGGCCTGCTCGAGGGTTCGCAGGCGAGCATCCTGGACCGCATCAACAGCAACATCGACCAGGCCTTCACCCAGTCGCCCTACCTCGCCCAATGATCCCCGCCATGCGCAAGCTCATCCTTTCAACGCTTCTCGCGGGCATGGCATGCTCGCTCCAGGCCCAGGACAACCTCTACGTGCTCGAGTATTCCGTGGCCATCCCCACGGGCGACCTCCGCGCCTACATTGATGACCCTTCCTTCCGCGGCTTCAATTTCGGCTTCCGCAACATGGTCGATGTGGACCGTGCGGTCGGCTTTGACCTCGGTTGGCAGACCTTCTTCGAGCGGATGGACCGGGCGACCTACACTGACGGTACATCCTCGCTCACCGGGGTCCAATACCGCTATACGAACGCATTCAACGCCAGCCTCCAGGTTGATCACGTCTTCGGGGATGGCCACGCCGTGCGGCCTTTCGTCGGCCTCGGCCTGGGCACCATGTACGTCCGTCGTTCACTGGACATGGGCCTTTACCGCATTGAGCGTGACCCCTGGCAGTTCCTGCTGCAGCCCGAGGCGGGGGTGAGCTTCTACCTCGCCAACGGTGGCGCGTTGCTGCTCTCGGCCAATTATTACTGGGGCTTCAAGACAAAGCAGCTGGACGGCCAGCGTTACGTATCCATCGGTCTCGCCTACGCGTTCAACCCGTAGGGGGTCACCCCGTGAACGCGTAAGGCCCGGCAATGCCGGGCCTTACGCATTGGGCGTCAAGCTTATTTGCCGGCAGCGGGCGCAGGCCGCGCCGGGCCGTCGCTCTTGCCGTTGAGGGTGAATACCAGCCCGCCTGTGAACCCGAACTGGTAGATCGAGCTGTAGGTGCTCACGGATGCGCCGGAGCCACCCGAGCCGAAGTAGAAACCACCTCCGACGCTCTGGACGGGGCTGAGCAACTGCGCGCCGAGCTTCAGGCCCACCGAGGGCGTGGCATTGATCATCAGGCCCAGCTTCCCGCCCCAGGCGAGCTTGGTGGTGCCTGCTTCGCCGCTGAGGAAGGCGGCCCCGATGTTCACGCCTCCGTAGGCGCTTGCCAAATTGCTCAAGGGGATGTAGCCCAGTCCGCCCACAAGCACGTAGTTGACCGTGATGGAATAGCAGCGTTCCGAGTCCCAACCGTTCGAGCCCCGGATGTAGCCCACGGTAGGCTGGTTCTGGTAGAGGATCTCCACGGACTGGTTATCACGCACCTGCAGTTCCAGGCTGCCCCCGAAATGCGCGCTCTCCTCCACGATGCCCTCGGTGTAGCTGTAGCTCAGGTAACTGCCGGCCATGTTGAATCGGTCGCGGAAGGTGAAGCCGCTGAAGCCGTTCAGGCGGACGACCTGGCCATTTGCCAGAAAGGCCATGGGGAGGAGGACGGCGAGGAGGGTGTTCCGTTTTGATAGCATGGGGCGTTGGTTGTGCGTGTCGCTGGTTGAATGATCTGATTCGGACGCTTCGGGGAATGCTTGGTCTCCCTGGATGTAACTCTGCGAGGATCGCTCGAGGTTGCCGTTATGGTATGGTCCTGCCGACGATCCGCGCAGGGTGAAGCCGCCAAATATAGGCGGCTGTCCTTGCCGCGTTTCAGCAGGGACGCCAGTGCTGCACGTAGTGGCCATCGGGGTCGTACATCGAGGCCTGCCGATTGGGGTCGAACCGCCGCCCTTCCCGCGGGTCATTGCCCACGCCGGCAACGTATTGCCAGTTACCCCAGTTGCTGCAGGCGTCATGGTCGATGAGCCAGTGCTCGAACCACCGTGCCCCCATGCGCCAATCCAGCCCCAGGTCATGGACCATGAAGCTGGCCACGTTCTGTCGCCCCCTGTTGCTCATCCAGCCCGTGGCGGACAGTTCCACCATGTTCGCATCGATGAAGGCGTTCCCCGTGCGTCCTTCGCACCAGGCCGCGAACCGGCGCGCATCGGTGTTGCCCGTGGGCGGTTTGTGCGCGATGCCGCCGGGCAGGAAGAGGTCTCGCCCATGTTTTGCCGCCGTGAACTGGAAGAAATCCCGCCAGAGCAGCTCGAACCCGAGCCAATAGGTGCCTTCATCGGCACCATGCTCCGCCTCATAGGCCTTCACGGCGTGCCAGACCTCCCGCGGCCCAAGTGCACCTGTCGCGAGCCAGGGGCTCAGCTTGCTGCTGTTGTCCGCGCCCAGCAGCGCGTTGCGCGCTGCCTTGTAGCGTGAGAGGTGCCTTGCATCGCCGGTGTAATGGCCCAGCCGCAACAGGCCTGCCTGTCGCGATCCATGGAACGCCATCACCGCCCGGGGGTCATGGGCCATTGGTGCATCCTGGAGTTCGTCCGTCCCGAGCACGCGCCCGACCCACCCTTCCGGTGAGGTGATGCGTGTCGGGCAAGGACCGGGCGGGCGCGCGGGGCCCGCTTTCTCCACCTTGTGCCTGAATGCGGTGAACACATGAGGGAGCCGGTCCAGCGCGAAAGGCAGGTCCCCGGGCAGCAAGAGGGTGTTGGGTGCGTGCAGGTGCAGCGCGAACACCCCGGCCACGGCGCGCTGCTGCCGCACCTCCTCCCAGGCGTAAAGTTCCTGTGCATGGATGGCATCCGCCCGCCAAGCTTCCGCCAGTTCGGCGAGCCGCACGGCAGGGTCTCCCCAGCAGGCATGCAGGGCGCTGCCCTTCGCACGCAATTGGCGATCCAGGTCGGCGATGGCCTCCAGGAGGAACCGCCGGCGGAAGGGACCGGACCGCGTGTGTCCGAAGGGCGTGGGACCATGCTGCCGGGGGTCGAGTACGATCACCGGCAGCACCTCGTCGTGCCGCGCCAGTGCCGCCTCAAGGGCCGGGTTGTCGGCGATGCGCAGGTCGTTGCGGAACCAGACGATCGCGCGGCTCAAAGGCTTTCGATGTGTTGGAGCAGGTCGTCGCCCTTGGCCAGCAGGGCCTGCCGCGTGGCAGCCGGCATCTTGTCCCAGGTGCGGTAGGGCATGCCCATCCGAACCATAAGGCCCGGACGCGCGCCACCGTCCAGGAAGCGGTCCCGGTTGCGCGCCAGGAAATGCCAGTACAGGGCATTGAACGGACACGCACGTGGCCCAGTGCGGTCATTGACGTCGTAGTGGCATCCCGCGCAGTAATGCCCCATCTTGTTCAGGTAGGCGCCACTGCTCACATAGGGCTTCGTTCCCACGATGCCCCCGTCGGCGAACTGGCTCATGCCGCGGGTGTTGGTGATCTCCACCCACTCAATGGCGTCGATGTAGATGCCGAGGTACCATCGGTCCACCTCATCGGGGTGCGTTCCAGCGAGCAGCGCGAAATTGCCCGTCACCATCAGGCGCTGGATGTGGTGTGCATAGGCGTTCGTCAAGCTTCCGGTGATGGCATCGCGCAGGCATGCCATGCGTGTGCGTCCCGTCCAGAACCAATGTGGAAGGGGGCGCTCGTGCCCGAGGAAATTGTGTTCCGCGTAGCCCGGCATGCAGGCCCAGTAAACACCGCGCATGTACTCTCTCCAGCCGATGATCTGGCGTATGAAGCCCTCCACCTGTGCGGGGGCGATGCGCCGCGGGTCGGCGTGGTGGGCCACCTCTGCGGCGCGGCACACTTCCAGCGGTGAAAGCAGTTTTGCGTTCATGCTGAAACTGAGCCGTGCGTGGTACATCGCCCAATGGTGCGGGCTCATCGCATCCTGGTAGGTGCCGAAGTGCGGGAGCAGGTGGTCGCAGAAATAGCGGAGCAGGGCCAGGCTCCCGGCTCGGTCCAGCGGCCAGGGGAAGTGTGCGGCATCCACCGTTCCGATGGTTTGTACACCGCATTCCCGCAGCATGGCTTCGATGTCGCGCAGGTCGTTGTCGAGGAGCAGGGGCGGCGGGGGCATGTGGTCCCTGGGTGGCCGCTGGCGGTTATCATGGTCGAAGTTCCACCGGCCCCCGAGCGGCGCGTCACCCTCCATCAACAGCCCGGTGCGCTCGCGCATCACCCGGTAGAATCGTTCCATCAGGTATTGCTTCCTTCCCTTGAACATGCGCGCGAGGTCGTCACGTTCCGTCAGGAAGTGATGCGTGTCCGCCACGTGCACGGATATCCCACAGGCTGTGCCGAAACGCTTCATCTGTTCGTCGAGCCGGTGCTCATCGGGAAGCATGTAGCCCAGCCCGGTGGCGCCGGATCGGTCGATGGTGGCCTGCAGGTTGAGCCCGATGTCCTGCCGGTTCGTGGGGTCGTCCAGCCGGATATAGTGCACACGGTGGCCCCGGGCGCGCAGGTGCGATGCGAAGCGGCGCATTGCACCGAAGAAGGCCAGCACCTTCTGCACGTGGTGTGGCGCGTAGTCGGTCTCCTGCCGGACCTCCATAAGCACGTAAAGCACGTCGGGATCCGGCTGTGCGAACCAGGGGTGGTCATGAACGAGCTGGTCGCCCAGCACGAGGCGGACTAGGCGGGCCCTGTGCGGTTCCGTTCGCTCCGGCATCGGTCACTGCAGTATTTTACCTCGTTCCACACCCGTTCCCATTTCTTCCGCCATTGGAATGGTCTTCCGCAGGTGACGCAGTCCTTGGTGGGGCGTTCGCCGGGTGTTCGGTGCCGGGGCATTGGTGTTCCGGGGGCCGCTGGATCGGTGCAACGCATCAAGCGGGCACGCAGCTATCAGCCGTCGGCAGCACGTGAACACCCGCATCGGGGCATGTGTTCGGAGGCGTTCCCTGCCCTGCTCAGAAGGCGTAGCCGATCTTGATGCCGTAGCGATAGCCCAGGCTGTGCCGGTACAGGGTGGACCGCCTTTCCCTGCCAAGTGAGACGTCCAGTGGCAGCACGCCCTGCCCGAGCTGGTCCTCGATGGCCTCAGCCAGATCGGAGTAAAGCTGCCCGTTGCCGTTGAGGTCGGCGTCCACGTCCAACCGGTAGTAGCAATAACGTGGGGCGAAGAAGATGCAGTCGAATACCAGGCGATCCTTCAGCGCAAGGAACTGGTAGCCGGCGGACGGCCCCGCACCCAGTTCATCCAGCACGAGCCGCATGTTGCTGTTGATGGAGCCCGCGGCGTCCGATCCGGACCCCGTTGCGGAGAATGAGGAGGTGTAGGTGGTGGAGCTCAAGCGCAGGTATGCACCCACGTACAAGCCCCGTGGCGCGGGGCGCGGGTCACTCGTCTCCACGAACCACTTCACCTCGGGCGTCAGGTAACAGCCGGTCAGCCGCCGGTCCGAACCGAACGTGATGTTGCTGGTCTCCAATGTGAACAGGGCGGGCGGGTGCAGCGGGAACATGTAGCTCATCGTCAAGGCGACCGACAGCTTGTCGTTGAGCACACGTTCGTAGTTGAGCGAGAGGGTGCGGGCGACAGAGGAGGTCAGGCCCACTTTGACCAGGTTGGGCCGGGGCACGTAGCCGATCGAGGTGGACTGGGCCGCTGCCGACAGCGTCATCACGCAGGTCAGCGCAAGGACGGGCAGGCGTGGCGGCATGGGGTCTTGGTGTCGGTTGGTGCGAAGTTGGTAAGGATCCCCGAGCACTGGAACGACATGAGGTGTGGCCCAGCGGACCCCTCAGGCCAGGATCACGCCCTCACGCGGATCGCCGTAGCTGCACGCCTCTCCCGATCTGTGGCGGTGCCCGATGAGCCAGCAGAGCCAGGCATCGGCCTCGTGACGGTCAGCGGGGGAGGGCGGGGGAAGCTGGCACAGCCCCGCTATCAGCCGGAGCGTGTGGCGGGGGATGGCCTTGCCGGCAGGGATGCGAAGGAACTCCCAGTTGCGCCGGATGAGCGCTGCAGGGTACGCCTCATGCACCCGTATGCCCTCCGCACGCCATATGCCGGCCAGTCGGATCGCACGGGCCGTGAGGCCACCCAGGAACATGGGGCTCATGCCGCCGGCCTGGCGGTCGGCCGCTCGGAAGAAGTGATCGTCTCCAAGCCCGAGGTAGGCCCCTGGCAGGCTGAGCGGAGCATCGATGTAGATGGAGCCGGGACGCAGCCTGTGAACCTGTTCGGCCAGCCATGCGTCGGTGTCCGCACCCTTCGCGCAGCGGTCGAAGAGGAACAGGCCGCGCTGGCGATGGCATATGGCGGTGGTCCCGGCGTTCCGCGCGCCCAGGTCGATGCCGAGGTGCAGGTCGTCTTTGCGCATCACAGCGAGCCGAGCCCTCCGTCCACGCCGATCACCTGCCCGGTGATCCATCCGCCTGTCGGCAGCAACAGGTGGGAGGCAAGCGCAGCCACGTCGTCCGCCTCGCCCACGCGTTTCAAGGGATGCCTTTCCGCTGCGGTCTGCTCGCGCTCGGGGGCGCCCAGCAGCTTGCCTGCGAGCGGGGTGCGTGTCAGACTGGGCGCGATGCAGTTGACACGTACATGGGGTGCCAGTTCAGCGGCCAGCGAACGCGTGAGCCCCTCCACCGCACCCTTTGCAGCGGCGATCGACGCGTGGAAGGGCATGCCCCGTTTCACCGCGACCGTGCTGAAGAGCACAATGCCGGCACCCGGGTTACGCTTGAGCCGCTCCGCACAGACCTGTGCCGCGCGGAACGCGCCCACCACGTTCACCTCGAAGGCCTGCCGCAGGTCGTCAGGCCGCAAACTGCGCAGCGGCTTCAGGTCGATGGAGCCCGGACAGTAGGCCATGCCGGCCAGCGCCATGGGAAGGCGGTCGGCGGGGAGCTCCCCGGTCACTGCGTCGGCCACCACATGGTCCACCACGCCGGCAGGCGCCGCCTCTCCGCGTGCCACCGTGATCACGGGATGGCCTGACGCGATGAGGATCTCGGCCAGCCTGCGGCCGATACCCTTGGTTCCTCCGATGATGAGGTATGGATCTGCGGACATGCCCGGCGAACGCTCCGGCCGCCCGCGTTGTTCGCGGTCACAGGCTCATGAGCTCCTTGAAGCGGGTGGCCTGCCGCCTGCTTACCTCGACGCTCTCGCCATCGCCACCGCCCCTGGGATCGGGCTTCAGTTTCACCATGAGACCGCCGTTGAACCAGGGCTCGATCCGCTCCACCCACCGCAGGTTGATGATGTGCTTCCTGCTGGCGCGGAAGAAGCTGGCCGGATCAAGCTTCTCCTCCAGCTTGTTCAAGCTGCGCAGCACGAGTGGCCGCTGGTCGCTGAATCGCACGCGCACGTAATTGCCCTCGCTCTCGAACACGCGCACGTCGCGCAGTGTGACGAACCAGCACCGCTCCCCGTCCTTCAGGAAGATGCGGTCCTCCTCGCGGAGGATGCCGCGCTGGAAGAGTGGCACGCTACCGGATGGTGGCACCCGGGCCAGGGCGGCACCGAGCCGTTCGGGGTCGATCGGCTTCAGCAGGTAGTCGAGCGCATTCACCTGGAACGCACGCAGGGCGTGCTCGTCATGCGCGGTGACGAAGATGACGTGCGGCGGACGGTCCAGTGTGGCGAGCAGTTCGAACCCATCGCGTCCAGGCATGCTGACATCCAGGAACACCAAGTCTGGCCGCTTCTCGGCGATGAGCACTTCGGCCTCGTCCGCGTTCGTTCCTTCGCCCACCACCTCCACCTCCGGGTGCCGAGCCAGCAGGGAGGCAAGTTCCTTGCGCGCCAGGCGCTCGTCATCGATGATCACTGTCCTCATGGTCGTATGGGTTCCGGTGGTACGGGGATGAGCACTTCGCTCACCACCATGCCCTCGGCGTTGCGGATGTGCAGCGCGGCCCTGGCTCCGTAGAGCAGCTCCAGTCTGCGGCGCGTGTTGGCAAGCCCGATGCCGTTCCCGTGCACGCGCCCCGG
>CAZUNW010000001.1:20320-33051 GCA_964621425.1 uncultured Chryseobacterium sp.
CCGGCTCGTAGTGGCCGGTGTTGCGCACGGTGAGCCGCAAGCCCTCGGGCACCCGGAGCGCCGCGATGTGGACCTCGCCTCCCTCGGTACGGGAGGCGATGCCGTGCCGCACGGCATTCTCCACCAGGGTCTGCAGCAGCATGGGCGGCACAGGTTCGCGCTCAAGCGCGGGCGGCAGGTCGAAATGCACGCGCAGGCGCTCCTCGAAGCGCATGCCCTCAAGGGCCAGATAGGCCCTCACGATGTCCACCTCCTCGCCGAGTGGCACGGTGCTTCGCTTCGATGAGCTCATCGCGTTCCGTAGGATCGCACTGAGCCGGGTGATGGCGTTTTTCGCCTGCACAGGGTCCTCATCGACAAGGGCGCGGATCCCGTTCAGCGCATTGAACATGAAGTGTGGGTTCAGCTGGCTGCGCAGGTTGTTCAGCTGGTTCTCCCGGTCCGCGTTCTCCATGCGCAGTGCCCTGATCTCCTGCTGCCGGATGCGTGCGAAATAGTTGTAGGCGAGGTAGGCGAGGGACCACATCACCAGCAGCACGCCCCAGTTGATGAGCTGGCCGACCAGCCGCTCAAGTCCCAGAACGGGCGCAGGCCCGGGCAGGAGCACCGAGACGAGCACCAGTTCCACGGCGGTGGCGGCGACCCCGAGCATCAGGCCTGCCAGTGCAAACCGGGGGATCAGGTGTCCCAGCGGCAGTTCGAGCCAGTTCCGACGAACGATGACCTCACGCAGCGCATGGCTGGTGCCGATGCCGAGCACGAACACAAAGGCCATCACCATCCGTGGCCCATCGTCAAGCGTGCCCTTGAGGTAGTTCCATAGCGCAAAGAGGCCTACATAGCCGCCCCAGGCCACGATCTGTGTGGCCCAATAGAGCAGGTACTGGCGGCGCGGTGGCATGGCTCGTCGCACGAAGGTACCGGGAGGTGTTTGGCGTCCCGTCGGCGATCCACGAGCGGTTGCCTTCCGGGCTGGAAGGGCGGTACCTTCGGTGACGGCCATGAACTTCCTCGGTCACCTGTACCTCAGCGGCGAACACCCCCTGGTCATCACCGGGAACTTCATGGCCGATGCGATCAAGGGCGGTGACCTCGCCCGCTTCCCTGAGGCCATTCAGCGTGGCATCCGCCTTCACCGGGCGATCGATCACTACACGGACCAGCATCCGCTGGCGCTACTTGGCCGCCGGCGTGCGCGCGACCATGCCGGCCGCTATGCCCCGGTGGTCATGGACCTGTTCTACGATCACCTGCTTGCGGCCCATTGGAGCGATCTTCATCCCGAACCGCTGGCATCGTTCACTGCACGGATGTACGGCGTTCTGCAGGTTAATGCCGGATGGATGGAGGGCCGCACCGCCCGCATGCTGCCACATCTGGTCGCGGGCGATTGGCTTTGTGGGTATGCCCAAGCCGACGGCCTCTCCAAGGCATTGCGCGGCATGGCGATGCGGTCGCGCGAGGGCGGTGTGATGGCCGGGGCCGAGCAGGTGCTGTTCGACCATTACGACACCTACCGCGAGGAGTTCATGGGCTTCATGCACGACATAGGCCACGCCACACGCCCCCTTCGATGACAACCGTGCAGCGTACAGCCCTGGTCGCCCTGGTCGCCCTCACGGCGCTGGCTGTACTGTTCGGCCGTGCGCGCCGGAGCGTGGAGCGGGGCGATCCGTGGTCAGCGCCCCTGGTTGACCGCGACCTCGGGGTGATCGCCAACGACACCCTGCGCGTGCTCGCGGTGTCCCATCCGCTCACCTACGAGGCCTTCCCGGGCGGCGAGCGTGGCATGGAGCTGGAATTGCTGGAGCGGTTCGCCCGCCATGCGAAGCTCCGGCTGTCGGTCAGGGTCGTCGCGCCGGACAGCCTCCTGCCCATGCTGCAGCGCGGTGCGGGGGATGTGGTCGCAGCCCTGCTTGACACGGGACGCTTCGGCGGATCGGTGGCGCATACGCAACCCTGGTGGCATGTCTCGCCCGTTCGCGTGCGGCTGCGTCCCGACATTGTTGCGTCTGTCCCCGACCATGTGCCCGATACACTGCTCGTCCCTGCCCGTGGTCCATGGGCCCTTGATACCGCATCGTTCCTGGCCGGGGTTGGGGCGCACATCCTCGACGCCCGGGATGGTGCGGAGCTGGTGGCCGCTGTGGCACTGGGGCGCACGCCTTCGGCGCTTGTCACCGACCTGGAGCTGAGGCACCTGGCTCAGGACCTCCCGCAGTTGGAGTGGGACAGGCTGGATACCGTGCGAACGGGATTGGTAATGGCGGTGCGCCGGAACGCCCCCCGTTTGCGCGCAGCGCTTGACGCGTGGTTCGCGTTGGCGGAGGAACAGGAGGCCCGTGCGCTGATCGTATCCGCCTATGGACCTGAGCCCATTTACCGCGGCCCCCTGGTCGGGTGGCGGGTGCGCCCTGTGGATGGTGATTCCCTTTCACCGTTCGACGCCCTGTTCCGCGAGAAGGCCGGCCTGATGCGCTGGGATTGGGAGCTTTTGGCGGCCATTGCCTTCAAGGAGTCGCGCTTCGATACCTCGGCCCGCAGCGTTCGGGGTGCGCAGGGACTGATGCAGATGATGCCGTCCACCGCGCGTAAGCTTGGCATGGACAGCCTTCACCTGGTGGAGGAGCAGGTGCATGCAGCGGCGGTGTACCTGGCCCTGCTGGACAGTCTTTGGCGCCCTACGGTGCAGGATGTGGATGAGCGCCTTCGCTTTGTGCTAGCCTCCTATAATGCCGGTCCGGGGCACGTGCGCGACGCTCAGGTCATCGCCCGGTCATTCGGTCTGGACCCCCTGCACTGGACCGGACACGTGGAGCGGGCCATCACGCTGCTCGCACTGCCATCCTACTACGGTCGTTCCGGCGTGGGCGCTGGACGCTGCCAGGGGGCGCAGACCTTCTACTACGTGCGCGAGGTGTTGGCGCTTTACGAACGTTACCGTGGAGCCGCGCGTTCGGGGGGCGGCCCCTAACTTGCCAGCATGTCACCGATCCGTTCGCTGATGGCCCACGTGGCAGCGCTTGTCCTGCTGGGGGCGCTCTTGCTCGCGGGCCCGCTCCGCGCCCAGCAGGGCTTGCCCCATGCTCTGGATCCATCCGAGGTGCCGTTGATCCGCGATTACCGGGACAGCCGCGCGGCCGCAAGCCGTGGGACCGTTACGCCGCCTCCCTTCACCCCGCGTACGATGGCTGAATGGGAGGAGGTGCAGACGCTGTGCATCGCGTGGGTATCCTTCCCGACGATCCTCAAGCAAATCGTCCGCCATGCAAGGCTGGAGTGCCAGGTCCTCATCCTGTGCGGGAATCCCGGCACCACCAATTCGCAGACCAATATCACCAGCTACCTGCTGGCCAACAACGCGGGTGGTCCGCCGCTACCGGACCTCGTCAACGTAGCCTTCCTGAACACCCCTTACAACAGCATCTGGATGCGGGATTACGGTCCGGAGTGCATCTACCAGAACGAGGTGGATTCCCTGTTCCTGCTCGACTGGATCTACAATCGCCCGAGGCCGTCGGATGATGCGACGCCCGATGCGATCGGGGTGCTCAAGAACATCGCGGTATACAGCACCACCAGCGCGCCCAACGACCTGGTCCATACCGGAGGCAACTTCATGAGCGATGGGTTCGGAACCGGTTTCAGCAGCGACCTGGTGGTGGAGGAGAACGGCCCGTCAGGGGTTTACAACCAGACCGACAAGACCCCTGCGCAGGTCGATGCCCTGATGAACACGTGGATGGGCATCCAGCCCGGTCGCTATGTGCGCATGACCCAGCTGCCCTACGATGGCATCAACCACATCGACATGCACATGAAGCTCCTGGATGAGCAGACCCTTCTGGTCGGCCAGTTCCCGATGGGTGTGAGCGACGGGCCGCAGGTCGAGTCGAACATCCAGTACATCCAGCAGAACTTCAACAGCGTGTTCGGTACGCCCTACCGGATCGTGCGCGTTCCCATGCCCCCGAGCACGGGTGGTGCCTATCCGCCCAACTCGAGCTACCGCACATACACCAACAGCATCTTCATCAACCGCACTATCCTGGTGCCCACCTACCGGGAGCAGTACGATACGACCGCCCTGCGCATCTACCGGGAATCCCTCCCCGGCTACAAGTTGATCCCCATTGATTGCGACGAGAGCAGCGGCAATATCATCGCACAGAGCGGAGCGCTGCACTGCATCACCAAGGCGATCGGGGTTTCGAAGCCCCTGTTGATGCGCCACCAGCCGCTTGTCGACCGCACCAACAATGGCAGCGGTTACGCCGTGCAGGCGTACCTCCGCCACCAGACCGGTATCGCCAGTGCCCAGGTTTACTGGACCACCGATACCGCGCAGGGCTACACACCCGTGCTCATGAGCCCCGCCGGTTCCAACGTGTGGACGGCGGAGATCCCCGAACAACAGGCTGGGGGCATGGTCTACTACTACATCCGCGCCGTCGCCAACAGCGGCAAGGTGCAGGTGCGGCCCATCACGGCGCCGCAGGGATGGTGGCGCTTCAAGGTCACTCCGGCTCCGGGTGTCTCCATTGCTGTGCGGGCCTTTCTCGAAGGTGCATTCGATACGAATGCCGGCCAGATGCGTGATGACCTGCGCGCGCAGGGGCTCGTTCCGCTTACCGAGCCTTACACTGCAGCGGGCTTCACCCTTGTGGGGAACACGGCGCCGTCGACCACCGCGGCCGTGTTCGCCACAACGGGGGGTAATGCCATAGTGGACTGGGTGCTGGTGGAGCTGCGTGATGCCGCCACGCCGTCCATCGTTTTGCGCAGTCGCACCGCACTGCTTCAACGCGACGGCGATGTGGTCGGTGTTGACGGTGCGCTTCCCGTCAACTTCGACCTGCCCCCGGGTAGTTACCACGTGGCCTTGCGCCACCGCAACCACCTTGGGGTGATGACCGCGACCGCGATGTCCCTGGGTCCTGGTGCCAGTCCGTTGGACCTCACTGCTGCGGCTACGGGCACCTATGGTACCGACGCGCGAAAGACGGTGGGAGGGGTGCGCTTGCTGTGGGCAGGCAATGTGCAACGTGATGACCGCCTGAAATACACCGGGAGCTCCAACGACAGGGACCCGGTGCTCACCGCCATCGGTGGTGTTGTTCCCACGGCCACGGTCGGCGGCCAATACCGGCGCGAGGACATCACCATGGATGGGACCGTGAAATACACCGGTGGAGGCAACGATCGCGATCCCGTGCTGGTGAACATCGGTGGCACAGTGCCCACGGCGACCCGTCAGGAGCAGCTCCCCTGAGGTCGGGACCAAGGCGCGTTCGACGACGGTCGCACCGCCTGGCCCCGGTCGTTCTACCTTGGTACCGAACTTCGGAACAATGTACCAGCGCCCCCTTCTTTCCCTCCTCGCCCTTGCGTGCGTGCTCCTCGCCCAGGCCCAACAGCAGCCGCTCCCGCACGTTCTGGCCCCCCATGAGCAGGCCCTTGTGCGCGATTACCGCGACAGCCGTGCGCAGGCCGCCCGTGGCATCACCACCCCGCCGCCGGGCCCGGTGCGCACCATGGCCGAATGGGAGGAAGTGCAGAGCCTGGTGGTGTGCTGGGCCCAGTACGAGGGCATCCTCAAGCAGATCATCCGCCATGCCAAGGAGGAGTGCGAGGTCATCGTCGTCTGCGACAACGCTGCCTCCGTTGTTACCTATCTGAACAACACCCTCTACGGTGGGCCTCTGCCCAACCTCGATAATGTGACTCTGCTGGAGGCTGGTTTCAACAGCGTATGGACGCGTGACTACTTCGCCGAGAGCATCTACCTGAATGAGGTGGACTCCCTTCTGCTGCTTGATTGGATCTACAACCGGCCCCGTCCGCTGGACGATGCCATGCCCGATGCCGTCGGCACCCTCAAGGGCATCCCGGTGTACAGTACGGCGCAGGCCCCCAACGACCTGGTCCACACGGGCGGCAACTTCATGAGTGACGGTTTTGGAACGGCTTTCAGCAGTGAACTGGTGCTGGAGGAGAACGGCCCCGCCGGGGTGTACAACCAGACCGTGAAGAACGAGGCGCAGGTGGATGCGATCATGGGGACCTGGATGGGCATCCAGCCCGGCCGATACATCAAGATGCCGGCCCTGCCCTATGACAACATCAACCACATCGACATGCACATGAAGCTGCTCGATGAGGAGCACCTGCTGGTGGGTGAGTTCCCGTTGGGTGTCAGCGACGGTCCCCAGATCGAGAGCAACATCGACTACGTCACATCCAACTTCAACAGCGTATTCGGAACGCCCTACGAGGTCATCCGGGTGCCGATGCCGCCCAGTACGAGCGGCAATTATGCCCCCAACGCCAGCTACCGCACCTACGCGAACAACCTCATCGTGAACGGCACCGTGCTGGTACCCGTCTACCGCCAGGAGTACGACACGGTGGGCCTGCGCATCCTGCGCGAGAGCCTGCCGGGCTACAATGTGGTGGGCATCGACTGTGATGACCAGGGCATGAACATCATCAGTGCCAGCGGGGCCATCCACTGCATCACGAAGGGCATCGGTGTGAGCGATCCGCTCCTCATCCGCCACCAGCGGTTGGACGATACGTTCGATACCACGAACCCGTACGCGGTGGATGCCTACATCCGGCACCGGAGCGGAATCGCCTCCGCCCGGCTATACTGGACCGTGGACACGGCCGCGGGCTTTGCCGTGGTCCCCCTCGCCGACCAGGGTGGGAACACGTGGTCGGGAGCTATTCCTGCGCAGCCCGCGGGAACCCGGGTGTTCTATTACATCGAGGCCACGGCGAACAGCGGCAAGGTGCAGGTGCGTCCCCTGGTGGCGCCCGATGGGTGGTGGAGCTTCCGTGTGCTGGGGGGCAATACCGGGCTTGCCCCTGCGGATGCGCCGGCCCTGCTGGCGCTGTATCCCAATCCTGCTGCCTCCATCGTCGTGATCGGCATCGAACCGGGTCGTCGTGAGCGCGTTGAGGTTCGCCTGCTGGACGCCATGGGGCGCGAGGTACGCAGTATACTGCGAGGCATCCCCCCCGCCGATGGGCGCCTGTTCGTGGATGTGGTTGCGCTGCCCGTTGGTGTTTACCAGCTTGAACTTCGGACCGCCTCAGGCCGTCGGACGGCCCCGCTCCTCAAGCAATAGCGGCTCAACCGCGGGCCCTTGCGCCGAAACCTGCCCGTCATGCACGGAGCGTTCCTCCGGCTGCTGTTCCCTGTTGCCATCGGGCTTCACACCGCGTCGCTCCGGGCCCAGGACCCGGTACCGTGGAGCGCTGACCGACCCCTCGCATGGTCCGATTTCAGGGGCTTGCCCCCGGACGATGTACGCAGCGATGCCTACACATACTACCGGGTCTCCGCCACCATCGAGTCTGATCCATCGGGTCGCATCGAGGCTCGTGTGATGTGCAGGTTCCTTCCGGAGGAGAGCTGGGTGAGGCCCTCCGCCCGGTCAAGCACGCGCCTGCTTGCGCACGAGCAGCTCCATTTCGACGTGGCCGAGGTGCATGCGCGCCGCTTTGCCGCAGAGCTGCCGGTCCTGCTGGTCGCGGGCGATGTGGAGGCCGCACTGGGCCGTGCGCACGACCGGATGATGGCGAGACTCCGCAAGGAGCAGGCGCGCTACGACCGCGAAACGGACCACGGCCGCAATGCCGCCGCGCAGGCGCGCTGGTCAGACCTGGTGCACCGTCTCCTCAGGTCGGGTCCCTGATCAGTGCATCACCACGAAGCGCACCGAGGCACCCACGCCGTCCACACGCAGCAGGTAGGTGCCGTTCGGCAGTTCATGCACCGCGATGGACCGCTGGCCGCCCGCATTCTGAAGGGGGGCGGTGAGCACGGGCCGTCCCTGCAGGTCGGATACCTCGGCCGATCCGGCGTCCACCGGCAGGCCTGTGAGGTACAGTACGTCGCTCGCGGGCACCGGATGCAGGCCGGGCATGGACCGGAAGACCTCGGCCACCGCATTGGTCACCGCGGCCTGGTCGCACAGGGTGAAGGTGCCTGCGTCCCCGCCGCCGCCATTCCACACGCGCACGAGCAGGTCGGTGTTGAGCGGCAGTCCGGTCAGTGTGACCGGGCCGGCCACCTGGGTGAAACAGCTGATGTAGGTCGGCGAGGAGCAATCGGTGTAGACGGCCATGTTCAGCGCGGCCGCCCCCTGGGCCTCCAGCGTCAGCACATGGGTGCCTGTGTCGCCCGTGTTGAAGGCGTACCAAACATCAATGATGTTGGACCATGGATCGCAGGGCGGATTGGGCAGCGGCGAACCGTATGCACATGTGTTCGTGCCGGCCGTGGGTGAGCTGCATGCGCCGAGCGGCAGTGTCGGGAGCGGGGAGGCACCGCTGCAGGCATCGTTCGCCGGTATGTCAGGGCAGGGTGGGCTGCAGGCCAGGGAAAGCAGGAAGGAGCCGGTGGCTCCGTCGTAACCGTGGACCAGGACCAGGTACTCCACCCCGTTCTCGGCGAAGAAGCTGAGGCTGCTGGTGTTGCCGGGGCAGTCCACCGCATCGTCATTGCCCGCCACGCAGACCGGGTTGGCGCAGGCGCCCTCGAACACACTGATGCGCGTGTCGAACGCGGCCTGGTCGCATGTGAAGAGGGTGGCGTCCTCACCTGTGCCGATCAGGATGTACCAAAGCCCCGGGGCGCTGACCCCTGCGCTTCCACAGGTGGGCATTGGCGCGTAGAGCCCCTCGGTGGTATTGCCTGCAAGGGTATCCCCGCAGTTGATGGCCACCGCCTGGTTGCAGAAGGCGTTCGGCGCCACCGGGTCGGCGAGCGTCGAAAACGCATAGGGCCCCACCGATGGGCTGATGTCGCCGTTGCCGCAATCCTCGGTTACGTAAAGGTCATAGGCCGTGCTTGGTGACAGCCCGGAAACGGTGGCCGGGGGGCCGTTGATCCCCAGGGTCCCGGTGAGCAGGGTGCCTGTACCGGGTGCGAAGCCGGCGGGACCGTGCTCCACCGCGAAGGTGCCGTTGCTGTTGGTGGTGGTCCAGTAGACGATGGCTTGTGTGTCGCCCGGGCTCACCACCAGGTCCTGGGGCGGGGCGCAGCTGTTGCACGACAGCGAAAGGGTGAAGTCACCCGTCTCCCCGTCGTAGCCCTGGACCAATACGAAGTAGGTCGTACCGGCATCCGTGGGCACCGTAAGCTCCGAGGTGTAGTCCGGGCAATAGGGCGTGTCATCGTTGCCGCCCACGCAGACCAGGGCGCCACAGCTTCCGCTGTACACATTGAGCCGCGTGTCGTAGTCAGCTGAGTTGCAGGTACTCAGCGTGGCGCTGCCCTGGATGCCTGTGAAGGTGTACCAGATGCCCGGCGCCTCGATGCCCGTTCCGCATCCTGGCACCGCATCGGGCAGGGCGAGCGTGGTGGAGCCCTGTACCACACCTCCGCAGGCGATCGGCAAGGCATCGACGCAGTCGTCGTTCGGCACCAGGAGGTTGCCCGAGGTGGTCACAGGCCACGCTCCGAGACTGGCCCCCTGGCCGCAATTCACGTCCAGCAGGACCTCATAGGCGGTGCCCTCGGTGAGCCCCGTAAAGGTCACCGGCGGTCCGTCCACACCGATGGTGCCGGTCAGCAGTGTTCCCGTGCCGGGGGTGAAGCCAGCCGGGCCAAGTTCCACACTGAACAGCGTGCCGGGCGGAAGTGCAGCCCAGTCCACGGTGACCGAGCTGTCGGTGGTGGTGAAGATGGGTGGATAAGGGCCTGCGCATTCATGGAACGTCAGGTCCCAGGTGAAGCCGCTCGTGCTCCAGCGGTCGTCCCACTCGATGTAATAGGTGACCCCGGGAACCACCGCGAGCCCCGCCACCAGTGAATTCCCAGGGGGGTATCCGCCCGGGCATCCGTCATCATCGATGGCCAGCTGGGTGAGGTTGGAGCATGTGCCGGTATGGATGATCACACGGGTGTCTGTGATGCCGTCCACGCAGCTATTCACCGTGATGTAGCCGGCCAGGTTCGTCTCGAAGGCATACCAGTCCGCATGGGTCGCATTTCCCTGCGAGGCGCCGCCGCCGGAAGAGGGGCCGTCCGAGATGTGCAGGCCAGGGCCGATCAGTGCGGCGTTCGTGCATTGGTCGCCCTGAGCATGGGCCAGGGTGCAGGTTAGCAGCAGGGCGGGGGCGAGGAGGGTGCGCATGCGCGGGAACTGTGTGGTGCAAGATACCAGCCTCTCGCAAGCAGGGAGGGCCATGGTTCCCGCGCCATGCGGGTTACTTCGTTCGGCGCTGGCGGCGTTCGGCCCGGCGCTGCGGGTCCTCATGGAAGTAGTAGCGCAGGTCGAGCGTCAGGTAACTGCCGCTGAGCCGCGTGCTCACCGAAGTGCCGGCCCCGTTGCGGTCGAAGTAGGTGAGCTCGGCCAGGGCCATGGCGCTGAAAGCACGATGGTAGGTGGCCCCGAAGTAGATGTAGCCGGAGTGTTCCGTTCGGTACTCGAAGCCGATGTTGCCTACCGCACCCGCCTGCACCCATCCGTTTCGGAACAGCACCGCCCGCGCATCATCGGTGCCACGCACGGCATCGCTCGGATACATGTCGAAGCTGCCGCCCAATGCGGTGTTCATCCAGGTGCGTTCGCCCAGGCGCACATAGACCAGCACCAGCACGGGCACCTCGTAGCCCACGTAGCGGATGCGGTCGCCGCCATCAAGGGCCACAGTGTCGTTCAGCAGTTCCCACCGGTAATTGCGCCTGATCTGGTTGATGCCCGTCTCCAAGGATACCAGTTTGCTGAAACCGTGCCGGACGAGCATGCCGAAACTGAAGCCCCCGGTAAGCTCCAGGCTGCCGCGCAAGGCCCCATCCTGCACATCCACCCGCGGATCGAAGAAGGAGAGCGGCACCACGGGCTTCACCTGCATGCCGAAGGTGGTGACCCCCTGCTGCGCACTTCCCGGAAGGGCCACCAGCAGGCAAAGCACCAGTGCCAGCGAGGTCGGGCGGGAACGGGCCAGGGGCTGCACGGCGGTGATGCGAGGGCGTAAAGATGGGCAGCTTCGCCGGCGATCAAGCCTCCAGCCAGGTCATCACGTCAGGCAGCGGCCTGCGGTAACCCTTGGGCCAATCCACCGCAGGATAGCCGATGTGGAACAGGCCCATGCAGCGGTCGCCCTCGGGCAGGCCCAGGAAGTTCCGCATCCCTTCACCGGTCACCACAGCCCCTGTACCCCAGAAACCGCCAAGCCCGTAGGCCGTGCAGGTGAGGTGCATGTTCTGCACGGCGCAGGCCACGGCGAGCTGCTCCTCCAGTTCACTGATCTTGCCGGCCGGATCGCGGGAGAGGCCCAGTGCCACCACCACACTGGCCTGCAACGGACGCTGCGTGGCGTTCTCGTGCTTGCGCGGGAGGAACTTGCCGGGCGGGGTGATCCGGATGTACTCGGCGCCCAGGAAGGAGGACAATCGCGCACGGGCGGCTCCCGCGAAGACCACGAAGCGCCAGGGCTGGGTCATCCCGTGGTTGGGAGCCCACGTGGCATTGGACAGGATGCGCTCCACCATCTCGCGCTGGACCACGCGCCCGCTCATGTCCTTCGGGTAGATGGTGCGTCGGTCGCGGATCACCGCGGTGAGGTCGCTTACACTGTGGCGCATGTGGGCGGTCCGCATGCTGGTGCTGCGGGTGGGCGAAAATACCGGTGGCCGAAACTACCTTGCGCCGCAACGAATGCAACCGATGGAACGCACCCTCGCCCTCCTGGCCCTGGCGGCCGTCAATGCCCCCCTCATCGCGCAGCCCGTCATCGTGGCCAGCGAGAACCAGCCTGTGATCGGGGATGCCGTCACCGTCAATGTCGGGGCCTACACCAGCCCGGGTGTTGCCGGCGGGGGGCAGACCTATGACCTCAGCGGGCTCACGGCCACCGGGTCGCGCATCTGGAGCTACATCGATCCGGCCGCCTACCCCAATGCCGGCAACCTGTTCCCCACGGCCAACATCGCCGTCACCGACGGCGTGAACGACACCCTGTTCTACAACATGAGCGCCTCGGCGTTCTCCCTGGTGGGCGAGGATGCGGCTCTCCTGAGCTTTGGCTACACGGCCCCACTCACGCAGGGCCCGGACCAGATGCGATGGCCGGCCACCCTCAACGATGCATGGGGCGGGCCCATCTCGGCCTCCTTCACCATCGATGGCGTGGGCAACTTCACGCGCACCGGCTCCTACACGGCCGCTGTGGACGGCTCCGGCATCCTGGTGCTTCCCGGTGGCACCAGCATGGAGGTGATCCGCGTGCGATACCGTTCCACGGAGGTCAATGTCACCACGCTGGCGACCGTAACGCGCAAGAAAGAGATCCATTCCTTCCACACCCGGTTCAAGGCCCATCCCGTTGTGCGCATCATCACCGACTCGCTTTTCTCCTCTCTTGGCATCACGCTCAACACCCTGACGACCGAATGGCTGGACGCTTCGGAGGTGGGCATTGACGAACAGGGCGTCGCTGGCCTGCAGATCGCGCCCAATCCCGCCCGTAGCCATGTGGTCGTTTCGGCCGGTCTCCCCCTTGTGGCCGTGGAGGTGCGCGACGCGCTGGGCCGGATCCAACCGGTATCCGTTCTGAGCCTGCAGGGCATGCGGACCGAGCTGGGTCTGGATGGCCTGCGTCCGGGCTGCTACCTGGTGCGGGTAACCGATGTGGATGGCAGGCGCACCACCCGACGGCTGGTGGTGGAGTGAGGCCCGGCCTCACTACCTTCGGCAAAAGCTCCGGCCATTTCA
>CAZUNW010000001.1:33061-36597 GCA_964621425.1 uncultured Chryseobacterium sp.
CGGCCATGCGTTTTCGCACCCTTGCCTTGCTTGCCGCTTTCCCCGTGGCGGCTTGGGCCCAGCCCACCCTGAACCTGGGCAATATGCAGCCTTCCATCGGCACCACCTTCACGTTCGCCGACGCTGCCTACCAGTCACCCGGAGCGGCCGGGGCCAACGTGACCTGGGACCTCAGCGGGCTGATACCCACCACCACGCCGGTCTCCTTCACTTACGTAGACCCTGCCGCCACGACCGGTGCAGCTTACTACCCGGGCGCGACCTCCGCGTGGCAGAGCGGCTCGGGCGTGGTGAACTACCAAGCATACTCCAGCACCTCCCTGCAGGACCTGGGAACCTGGTTCGGTCTGGGCTACGTTGTGTTCAATGATCCCATCAAGAACCTGCCCTTCCCGCTCAGCTACAACACCTCGTGGTCGGATGATTATGCCGGAACGGCCGAGGTGTTCGGGACAACCACCATTGACGGGAGCCTTACTGCCACGGTCGACGCTTACGGCACGCTGATCCTGCCCGCTGCTTCCTTCACGAACGTGCTCCGCGTCCGCATGACGAAGGTCGAGACCACGGTTACAGCCGGACAGACCACGACCATCGTAACGGAGAGCCACCTCTACTTGAAGGCAGGGATCGCGAACCCGCTCCTTGAGCAGCGCACCACGACCACGACGCCCGCCGGCGGGTCGCCGGTGGTGGAGCAGACGCTGACCTACCAGTTGAACGCGGTCATTGGGCTGGAGGAAGTATTGGCTGCTCCTGCCGTCACCGTCACGCCGTCGCTAACTGCCGGTCCGGTGGAGGTGCGCACGTCGGTCCCGGCCGGTCCTGGTTCCGAGTTCCTGCTGCTGGATCCCCTGGGCCGCATTGTGCGGCGCATGGCCGGGGCCTCATTGGTCCAGTACATCGACCTTTCGGGCGAGGCGCCCGGCCGCTATGCGCTTGTTGTCGCCTGGCCGGATGGCCGAAGGGCCACCGCACCTCTGGTGCGCCAGTGAGCTGCGCCCATCCCGAACCAACCACCCCGACCGCTGTTCTGGTGAAGCATCCATGAACGGTCATCGGTTCTCCCGGTACATCCCCCCGCAGGACGACCGCTCGCCCTTCGAGAAACTGCTCCCGCTCTTCCTCGAGCTGCTGACGCACACCAGCGGGGATGTGGAGGAGGCGCTGGACTGGATGGACCAGCTGGACAAGGAGCACGGGTTCTACACGCAGAGCTATGGTCGCAAGGAATTCGAGGCCGACCTCCGCAGGCAAGGCATGCTGGGCAAGCCAACCAAGGGCGGTGGAACGCCGCTCACCGGCAAGGCCGAGAAGCTCATCCGCGAGCACGCACTGGAACAGGTCTTTGGGAAGCTGAAGAAGGCGGATCGGGGCGACCACGGCCTGCGGCGAACGGGGCGGGGCGATGAGCCCACCAGTGACAGGCGCGGGTTCCGCTTCGGCGACCGGATCGAACAGGTCGCCATGAGCGACAGTATCCGCAAGGCCCAGCAGCGCGGCGTTGACGACCTTGATCTCCGCGAGGATGACCTTGAGGTGATCGAAACGGAGCACCAGGGTGCCTGCGCCACGGTGCTCATGATCGACATCAGCCACAGCATGATCCTATACGGCGAGGACCGTATCACGCCGGCGAAGAAGGTGGCGATGGCGCTCGCTGAGCTTATCAAGCGACGTTACCCCAAGGATACGCTGGACATCGTGGTATTCGGCAACGATGCGTGGCAGGTGAGCCTGAAGGACCTGCCCTACCTGCAGGTGGGCCCCTTCCACACCAACACGGTGGCAGGGCTCGAACTGGCCATGGACATCCTGCGCAGGCGGAAGGTGCGCGACCGTCGTATCGTGATGATCACGGACGGCAAGCCGAGCTGCATCAAGCGCGACGGGGAATACTACATGAACAGCTTCGGACTTGACGACCACATTGTGTCGCGCACGCTTGACGCCGCGGTGCGCGCCCGCAAGGCCGGAATCCCCATCACCACGTTCATGATCGCCCGCGACGCCTACCTGCAGCGGTTCATCGAGCGCTTCACCGAGGCCAACCAGGGTCGCGCGTTCTACACCGGCCTGCAGGGCCTGGCGGACATGGTGTTCCGCGATCACACATCCTCCCGGAAGAGACCCTGACACGTACCTCCAACGCAGTCCGCGGCACGGCGGACCGCACATCCACTCATGAGCCGACCCACCATCACCACGCTCGGCGCACTGCGCCGCAGCGGCCACATGCCCCGCAGCGTGAAGCAGGAGCTTCGCGCAAACCTGATCGAGCGCATCCGTGCGAAGCGGCCGCTGTTCGATGGCATCCACGGCTACGAGCACACCGTGGTGCCCGCCCTGGAGAACGCCATCCTTGCAGGCCACAGCATCAACCTGCTTGGCCTGCGCGGGCAGGCGAAGACGCGCATGGCGCGCTCCCTGGTGGGTCTTCTGGACGAATGGGTGCCCGTGGTCGCGGGCAGTGAGCTCAATGACGACCCCTTCGCGCCGGTATCCCGCTTCGGCAGGGACCTCGTGGCACGCATGGGCGACGATTCCCCTGTGGACTGGCTCCACCGCTCCGAACGCTATACGGAGAAGCTCGCCACGCCTGATGTCACGGTGGCGGACCTCATCGGCGACAGCGATCCCATCAAGGCCGCCAACCTCAAGCTCGACTACAGTGACGAGCGGGTGATCCACTTCGGTCTGGTGCCCCGCAGCCACCGCGGCATCTTTGTCATCAACGAGCTCCCGGACCTGCAGCCGCGCATCCAGGTGGCCTTGTTCAACATCCTGCAGGAGGGTGATGTGCAGGTGCGTGGGTTCAAGCTCCGCCTGCCGCTGGACATCCAGTTCGTTTTCACCGCCAACCCCGAGGACTACACCAACCGCGGGGCCATCATCACCCCGCTGAAGGACCGCATCCAGAGCCAGATCCTGACGCACTACCCGCCCACGCTCGAGCTGGGCATGCGCATCACGGCGCAGGAGGTGCGCACCGATGCCGATCAGGCGCGCCGGGTGGTGGTGCCCGACCTCGTGCGAGTGCTGGTGGAGCGCATCGCCCTGGAGGCGCGCGACAGCGACTATGTGGACCGCAAGAGCGGCGTGAGCGCGCGCCTCACCATCAGCGCCATGGAGAGCGCCATCAGCGCGGCCGAGCGCAGGACCCTGCGTAGCGGCGACGAGCGCACCACGGTGCGCGTGGCCGACCTTTTCGCGGTGGGGCCCGCCATCAATGGCAAGATCGAACTGGTCTATGAGGGTGAGCAGGAGGGTCCGGAGAAGGTGGCCCGCCACCTGTTGACGCAGGCTCTGCGCAATGTATTCCTCGGGCTTTTCCCCGACCCGGAGAAGGCGCGGCGACGTGCACGCGCTGATGGCAAGGGACGCGCCGTGCCCGACCCCTACGCACCGGTCATCGCACATTTCGACGAGGGCGCGCTCGAGCTGGTGCAGGATGCGCCGGATGAGGCCTTCGCCACCCTGCTCGATGGCGTGCCCGGCCTTCGGGACCTGGTCCAGGCACGACACGGCTACCTGGA
>CAZUNW010000002.1:0-3520 GCA_964621425.1 uncultured Chryseobacterium sp.
CCCCAAACCTTCTGATCCGTAGTCAGATGCTCTATCCAATTGAGCTACGGGTCCGGCTAAAGCGGCTGCAAAGATAAGGATCCCGGGCGTATCCCGTTCAAGGCCGGTAAACCTTCAGGGCCTCCTCCATGAAGACCTCGAGGTCACGGGTGCGCCGCTCATCGCTCGGGTGGGTGCTGAGGAACTCAGGTGGCACCCCCTCGGAACGCTCGGCCATGCGCTGCCAGAAGCCCGGTGCGCTTCGCGGGTCGTAACCCGCCAAGGCCATGAACATGAGGCCCATCCTGTCAGCCTCCGTTTCATGGGTGCGGCTGTATGCCAGCATGCCCAGTTGGCTGCCTATACCGTACGACTGCAGGAAAATATCACGCGCCAGGCCCGGCTCGGATGCCGTGAGCAGTTCGATGGTCATGCCCGCACCCTGGATCGCAAGGGCCTGGCTCATACGCTCGTTGCCATGCCGGGCAATGGCATGTGCGATCTCATGCCCCATCACCACCGCGAGGCCAGCCTCATCCTGGGTGACCGGGAGGATGCCCGTGTACACCACAACCTTGCCTCCCGGCATGCACCACGCATTGACTAAGGGATCGTTCACCGCACGGAACTCCCAATGGAAACCGGCCACCCGGTCTCCCGCGCCCACCTCGTGCAGGTAGGTGGTGGCCGCCTGTGCCAGCCGTTCACCGATCCTCCGCACCTGCACGGCCCGCGGGTCCGTGTCAGCCAGAGGCGGGTTATCCCTCAGGAACTCCTGGTAGGCCGTGAGGGTCATGCCCAGCATCTCGCTTTCCGGCATCAGGTTGAGCTGCTTGCGGCCCGTTATGGGCACCGATGTGCAGCCCTGGGCCCCGATGATGGCCGCAAGCACCGCAACGCGAAGCGGGCGCATGGTCACTGGATGGTGGCGGAAAGGCCCCGGTCCAGCAGCGCCACGCACATGGGCTCCAGGGTGTCGAAGGTGCCGCGCTTCACCCCGCACTTGCCGTTGTTGTGCACGATCCATGCGCACTGCTCGGCCTGGATGGGATCGTGAGAACAGATCTCCATGAGCGACATGATGACGTGATCGAAGGTGTTCACGTCATCGTTGTGCAGGTATAGCTCGCGCTGCGGCCCATGCTCACAAAGGAGCTCGACCAGCAGGGCCTCCTCATGTTCGGTATGGTGGGGCATGGTGCTCGGGTCGCCCAAAAATAAGCACCCGGCCACGCATCAAGGGGTGGCCATCGCAGGGTCCACCAGCACCTGTGTGCCGCATCGCACCAGCACGATGCGGGCCCCGGCGATGGGAATGCGGCGTCCGTTGAGGTAGGCGGTGATGAAGGCGTCCTTCACCCCCCTGCCCACTGCATCATCGCGGCGCACACGGGCCACGTCGATGTCGCGGTAGACGCCTGTGGTGTAGCGGATGCGGCCTCCGGCAATGGCCTCGGTGTTCAGCGGGCTCACGTTGAACAGCTTGTCGAGGGAAACCGGCCGCGAGTACACACCGACCTGCACCGTGAAGAAGAGACCCTGTACGGCCTCCACCTGCCGGGCCGGTGCCGCTGCGGGGTCGTTGTAGTAGGCCGTGGCATCCACCGCGGGGGCGAAACCAGCCAGCACCGCCTCGACCGTGGCCGGATAGGTGGCCAGGACCTGCGCGGGTGTGGGCGCCTGCTGGGCAGGCAGGGGTGGTACACCGACGGCGGCCGGAGCGGGCACCGCGGGTTCCACACGGGGCGGTAGCGGTACCGCCACCGGGGCAGCGACCTCAGCCACCGGCGGGGCCGCAGGAGTGGCGGGTGCACCGACCACGGCCGCATCCCCCACCCCGGCCAGTCTACGGGCCTCGGCGATCGGGATGCGGCGCCCGTTGTAGAAAGCGACCACGAAGGCGTCGCGGTAACCACGCCCACGAATGGTGACCTTGGCCGCATCCGCCGCGGCGAACCCGGTGAAGAGGCCCGCCGTGTAGCGGATCAATCCGCTTGTGACGCGCTCACCGTTCACTGGCGACAGGTCACGGAAGGCCTCGGCACGAACCGGGTCGCGGAAGGCGCCGATCTGCACGGCGTATACCAGACCTGGCGGAAGGGGCCTGTCAAGCGGTATGGCCGTGGCGGGGGCGTCAGCAGGTGGCAGCTCGAAGCGATCAACTGCGAGGGGGTCTGCGGTGACCTCCAGCCCGGGACCGGCTGGGGGTGCGGGGCTGGTCCGCGGCTGCAGGGTCGAAGGCTGTTCGGAGCGCGCGGTCGAAGTGGGCGGCGCCACGACCGGACCGGGAACCTGGCCGGTGCGGACCTCGGCCATCAAGGGCTGCTCCCTGCGCGTACGTTGCTCCAGGTCCAGCACGCGGCGGGCCGCCTCGGGGCCCATGCGCTGCAGGGCCAGTTGCGCTTCACGCTGTTCGGACTGGGATGACGCTTTCAGGCGACGGGCCTGGGCGAGCAGCGAGTCACGCCGCATGGCAAGCTCCAGCGCCTGAGTCCGCAGCGACGCCATGCGGATGCGCGCCGCAGCCTCGGGCGCATCCCCGCGACGCACTTCCAGCGCCTCGGCCTCCCGTTCCAGAGCCACCACGTTGCCACGCAGCCGCTCCGCCTCCTCCTCCGCACGGGATGCAGCGAACTCCTGCTCCATGGCCTTCACCCGGGCCTGGAAGTACCGGCTGTGGTCCTCATCATCAAGCACAAGCAGGTGCTCCTCGCTACTGAGGTAGTAGTAGGCCTTCACCTGATCGGCGAATGCCTTCGCCTCGGAAACGATGCGCGCCTGCTCACCCAGCGCACGCGCCTTGCCAGCGGAACGCAGTGAGGCCTGCCTCATCGAATCCGCGATGACCTGCACACGCAAAGCCTCGCGCTCCAGGACGGGCCGTTCCTGTTCGCTGGCCGTTGCCGCCTTGTCGCGGATCATCGCGGCACGGGCCTCCAGTGCCGCCGCACCGCGATCCTGTTCGGCGGCCAGCTTGGTCATGTATACGGAACGTTCACTGATCTCCACCTCATCCTGCGCGAGCAGTTGCAGCGGCGCGTCAACCGCGGCACTATCGTTCGCAAGGAAGGTGGTGAACCGCTCGCGTCCCTCGGGATCAAGCGCCGGCAGGCTGTCCGATGCCGACCCCGGAAGGGACTCCTGCCCGGCGCCATCCCCCATCGCAGCATCAGAGGGCGGGACAGGCGGCTGGCCGGACCGAGAGACCGCGTCCTTAGAGGGAGGTGCGTCAACCTTAACTGACGCGGGCTCCCTGTCCGAAAGGTCGGCGACCTCCGAGGCAACCTGATCGGTGACAACCGGGCTATCGGCCGCATCGTCCGAAGGAACTTTCGGGACATCCCCCTCCTCCGCCATGGGCGTAACAGAAGGTACCACGCCTGCAGCGGGCGACACGATCCGAACATCCGGTCCGGCGACCGCAACGGCGGTATCCACGGGAACAGCTGCACCGGCATACGGTCGGGCCGGCGCGACAGGCTCTTCCAGAGCACGGTCAGCGGCTGCGTCCGGGACCTGACCCCTGCGAACGGAGTCCTCT
>CAZUNW010000002.1:3568-8453 GCA_964621425.1 uncultured Chryseobacterium sp.
CCGGGCACCACGACATCTGAGATACTGTAGGCCTTGGCGGTGATCGCACCGTCAAGCGCGGCCAACGCGCGCAGTTCAGCCTCGTAGGCCGCGCGGTAAAGGCTGTCCCGCAGCAGGATGTCCTCGGCACGGGCAGCCTCCTTGCGCAGGCGGTCACCGGTGAGGGCAGCGGAACGCGACTCCTCCTCCAGGCGGGCGGAAAGCACCAGCGCCGGCTCCTCCGCCGGCAGGCCGCTGCGTTGCACTTCCACGGACAGCGCGGCAAGGCTGTCACGCCCCACCTTGAGCTCCTCGCGGACTACGAAACCCATACGTTGTCCGATGTCGGTGCTAAGGATCAACCGGTCATCCATGGCCCGTACCACCTCTTTGCGCAGCTCGTCGTAGCGTTCCCCCTGAGCCGTGTCCAACCCCGCCTCCAGGGCATTGATCCGATCATCGAGGGCTGCCATGGCGGCCAGGTCCTTGTCACGCAGCGCAATGGCATCGGCCACTGCAGGTGAGCGCACATCGATCCGGCGCGCGTAGGCCGGAGCGCCGAGGTCAGCAGAATCGATGTACCGGGATGGAGGCTCCTGCCCCGTCACGGGAACGGGTGGTGCCTCCGTGATGGGCGTATCGTCGCCCCCCCCCCCGGCCAGCGGGCGCCCGTCGAACTGTGGCTCAACCTGACGTTGGAGGGATTGCAGCCGGTCCATGCGCGGTCGTACCTCGCTGCTGCGACCGGGTTCCCGCCCCAACAGAAATTGCTGCCGACGGATCTGGATCTCGATGCTGTCAAGCAACAGTTCCCGCAACCCGTCGAGTACGACGCTGCGTTGAACACTGTCCGCGATGCGCTGCGCACGCGCCACATCAGCGGCATATCCCGGAGTCAGCAGTTCCACCAATCCCTCATCGGATAAGGCGACATCGAAGGGCATTGCCGTCCCGGTCAGCAACACCTCATCTGCCGATCCCTCATCGGCGCCCCCCTGCTGCACAACCGATGTCGCCTGCTGCGTCATGGCAAGGCTGTCCAGCCTTCCACGTACCTGCCCGATGCGCTGCGCGAGTTGTTCGCGCTCCTTTCGGTCGCGCAAGGCGGCTTGCACCTGCAACAGTTCGGCCAGCTCGTTCTCCAACACGAAACGTTGCTGCTCAGGCGTCACTTGCAACTCGGGCGCCACCTCCGCGGGTTCGGCATCCTCCCCGGGTAATTCAGCATCGCGGATCTGCGCCGGCGTTGGCAGGCCCGCCAGTTCAGCCGCAGCAAGTTGACTTGCCGCAGCGGTATCGGGACGGGTGCCACCCGGCGGTGACGCCACAACAGCGACACCCACGGGACGCAAAGCCTCCCCCGCCTGTGACGCACCGGGCAGCGGGACAGGTTCCACCCCGTTACGGGTGGCGGGCACACCGCCCTCCTGCGCCGGTCGTTCCACCTGAAATGCATCGTCCGCCGGCCCGGTCGGGACGGCATCCTCTACACCGATGAAGCGTTCATCGATGGGGATCGCTCCGATGCGCTCCCCGATGCGTGCGATACGCCCTACGATCGCGGCGACAGCGGCCGTGTCCCTGGCCATGGTATTCGCGGCCACCGGTGCGGTGGACAGCTCGTTGACGATGCGGGCACGGTCGCGCATCAGCGCAGCCTCGGCCTCCGCGCTGCGAGCGCGCGCATCGGCCTTGCGCACCTCCGCGCCCACCTCGCGCAGTTGTTCGCCTGACTCGGCGATGGCCCGGCGCAGGTCCTCCCTGGCACCGGTGCTCCTGGTCGTTGCAAGGTCGCGCTCCATCCGTGCGATGTGGTCGCGGAGCTCCCTCTCCTCGCTGCTCTTGGCCCTGGCTGCGGCAAGCGCACGGGAGGCCTGTAGCTCTGCCTCCGTCACGTCCCGTCGTGCACGGTCCTCCAATGCGGGACGCGCGTCAGGCCCCTTCTTCACAGCCTCCAGTGCGGCGGCCTCGTTCAGCAGCTTGAGCGTGGCGTCGGATGGCGGGCGCTGCAGATCGGCCTGAAGGGAGGTCGAAACGTCCTCAAGCCGTTGTGCACGTTGAACCGCGGTGATACGCTCAACATCCAGGTCCTGGCCGGCACGCATCGCCGCGCGTGCCCTTGCGGATGCGGCTTCGGCGCGTGCGCGTGCGCCGGCCGCCTGCCGCATCAGGCGATCATGCTCCAGGGTGTCGCTGCTCTGGCCTGCCCGCTGAACGAGGTTCTGGGCCTCGGCCGCCCCGCGCTCCGCCTCCTCAAGGTCCTCATCGGCACGGGCAAAGGCGGAACCGCTCGCGTTGCGCAGACGGTCGGCCCGTTCCGTGGTGCGCACGGCCTCGGCGCGCAGGTCCTGCACCACCCCCGCCGCGCTTCGATCACCGGCGAACCCTGCCGCGTCCATCATCCGGTCGATGCCACCCGTTATGGCGTCCTCAGTTGGCGCGGCGACCGTCCCCACGTCCAGGCGCGCCCTTCTCCGGATCTCATCCAGGGCCATGGCCACAAGGTCCCCGCCGAGATCATCCTCGAAAAAGTTGCGCACAACAAGCTCCTCCTGGCCGCCGCGGTTCTCCAGCGCCAGCTCCTGGCGATAGGCACGAGGACCATCGGCTCGGGGCACCTCCACCATGGCGGAGTGGGTGCGACCGGTCGGGCCGGCCTCAACTACGAATCGGTAGCGCCCGGCACGTGGAAGGCTGAGAAGGTAGGTCCCGTCCATGTCGGTGCGCACATCCACAAGCAGCTCACGGGTCAGTCCATCCTCAACCACGATGTGCGCCTTGCGGTCGGCGGCATCGAAAGCCGATGCGAATGTGCCCTTTAGCACGGTGAGCACAACGGGGACCTGCTCGGTGCTGACCCGGTATACGTGCAGCATGTCCTGCCTGCTGCTGCGGGCGGATGCGAAGCAGGCTTGCCTGCCCTCGCCGTCAACGATGTAGAAGAGGTCATCATCGGGCGTGTTCACCGCGAAGTCCAGGTTCTCCGGGCGGCTGAATAGGTCAAGCCCCTGGTCGTAAGTGCTCTTGAAGATGTCATATCCGCCCATGCTGTTGTGCCCCTTGCTAGCGAAGTAGAAGGTCCGCCCATCGGGATGCATGAAGGGAAAGTCCTCGTCCTGCGGGGTATTGATGAAACCCGCAAGTCGAACCGGCGCGGCGAAGGATCCGTCCGGCAAAAGCTCGGTGCGGTAGATGTCCCTCCCATTGCGGCCATCCTTGCCGTAGCTGCTGTAGTAGATGGGCCCGGGTCGGTCCGGAAGGTGGATGAGTGAACGCCCCTTGAACTTCCTGTCGAGCGGCGACCAGAGCTCCTCCGGGGTGACAACGATGCGCCCCCCGATACCCTCCAGTTCATAGTACCGGAAGAACTCGGCATCGGGAACCTCCACTTTGCTGTGCACCGTGATCTCCTTGATGCTGCTCAGCAATTGCTGCCCGTTCCTGCACTGATCTTCCAGCGCGTCGACCGGAAGTGCGGCGATGGCCTTCGCATCGCCCGTGCCACGGAATCGCTGGTAGGCGTTCAGGGCATCACTGAACCGGTAGTTCAGGTGGTAGGCGCGGCCCAGCCAGTACCACGCGGGCGCGGGGATGGCGGGATCATCCACGGCGTACTTCAGGAATCCGATGGCCTTCTCACGGTCGCCGCCGCCATGCAGCACACATGTTCCGAAGCGGTAATTGAGCTGGCGGTCACCGGGTGCCAGGCTAACCAGCTGGGAATAGAGGGAGAGCGCCTCCGCATAGCGTTCCTCCGCGAAAAGCGCATCCGCCCGGGCTCGCAGCTGCTTGTCACCCTGTGCTGCGGATCCAAGGGTGGCCATCGCGCCGAGCAGCCAGAACACTGCACGCGTCCATGTGGGCCGGTGGGGAGTTGCTGTGGCCGGGCGGAGGTCCGTCCTCATGATGCCCGGGGGTTCCGTCCGGCCAGCTGCAGGCGGTTCTCCTCGCCACGCAGGAGGCGGCCGATGTTCTGCCTGTGCGTGTAGAACACCAGCACGCACAACACCACCGCGAAACCGATCTTCACGGGACTGGTCTCGCGGAAAAGCAGCAGCACGGCAAGCGGATAGGTGACGGCTGCCACCAGCGACCCGAGGGACACATACCGGAAGACCAGGAAGACCAGGGCGAAAGCCGCGATGCAAACCAGCGCCGCGCCGGGATGCACGGCGAGGATGCCGCCCAGCGATGTGGCCACGCCCTTCCCACCCCGGAACCGGGCGAACACCGGGTATAGGTGCCCGAGCACGGTTGCGAGCACGAGCACGACCCTGAGCCACATCCATTGCTCACCGTCCACCTCCAGACCGGAGAAGTTGGGCAGGGCACGCACGGGCGCGAAGCCCTTCAGCACGTCGATGAGAAGAACGGGAACTCCCGCCCGTGGACCGAGCACGCGGAACGTATTGGTGGCCCCGGCGTTGCGGCTGCCGTGCTCACGCACATCGAGGCCATGGAAGGCCTTCCCCCACCACACCGCGGTGGGAATGCTGCCGATGAGGTAGGCGAGCATCACACTGAAGGCTCCGTACACCCAGGGGAAGTCCATGGTTCAAAGTCCAAAGCGGTCGCGGAATTCGTCGACCTTGCGTTTGTTGGTCAGGATGAACTGGTAGGCCGGCTCATCCTTCTTCGTCTCCAGTACGCGCTTGTCGTCCTTCAGCTCGCCCAGCATCGTGTTGAACTGCTGGTCGCTGCTGTAGGCATAAAGATAGTTACGGCTGTACTGGAAGAAGTAATAGGTCTGTTCGTCCAGCATGAGCAGGATCGTCATGGCGTCGCCACTGCGCTTGCGCTGCAGCTCCACCTTGCCCTTCAGGTATCGGAAGACAGGCTTCTTGAGCACGGTGCCCACGCCGATGAGACCCCGGCTGAGCCAGCTCTGCTCCTCGCCGTCCCAGTA
>CAZUNW010000002.1:8463-20168 GCA_964621425.1 uncultured Chryseobacterium sp.
AAGGTGAGCGTGGTGTTCGCCGTGGCAGTGGGTTTGCCGGTGATCCAGCCGGTAAGTTCAAGATTCAATCCCGCCGGGAGCGTGCTGTTGTTTGTCAGCGCCCACTCGTAAGGCGTGGTGCCACCGGTGGCGGCGAGTTGGAAGGAGTAGTCCTGATTCACGAGCCCCTCGGGCAGCTTGCGGATCTCGCCCTTCAGGCTGAGCTCGCTGATGAGCTTGTCGCTGCGTTCGAGGCCGAGCACCTCACGCAGCGAGCGCTCATAGGGTGTGCGGGTAATGTCGACCTGTTTCTGCTCGGGATAGGCGGCGATCTCCGCGACCATCCTTTCCAGGGCGTTCTCAAGGAAGTGGAAGTCCGCCAGCATCGCAACCCGTGCGCTGGTGCTGTCGGCACGATGGACAAGGGTGCCCACGTTGTCAACCGACACACGGCCCAGGTTCAGGCCGTGCCGGATGCGGCCATCCCCTTGGATGACGCAGTCCTCCACACCCAGGCTCACGAGGTCGCCTGGCAGCGTGCGCGATCGGATCTTCTCCTTGCCGCCGATGACGTAAGTCTTCCTTGCCTTGTCGTAGAAGAGGAGGCCACGGGCGGCGATCACGGGTGCGTCCTTGCGATCGCGCATGCGGCTGAGGAAGGTGCCATACGTGGTGAACGGGTCGTCATTCGTCAGGTGGATGCCATTGCCGATGGCAAGGCCCTTGTCATCCAGCAGCGAATCGCTCACCGGGATGAATACCTCCACCGGATCGATGCGGCCCGTGAACCGCATCCAATTCCGCTCCAGGCCGGCGCAACCATGCTGCACACGGGTGCTTCCGGAGAACGTGAGCTCCTTGATGCTCGCCTCCAGCATCACATCGCCGAAGAAGTCGAAGGCCGGGCTGAGCTGGAAGGCCTCTTCCTCCAGGATGCGGCCCCGCGCATAGGTCTGGTAGGCCGTGTCCACATTCACGCTCTGCAGCCTGATCGTCTGTGTGCGCTTGTTCTCGTCCACGTAGTCGTATGATCCGCTGGCGCTGTAGTCGCGGCGCTTCCTGATGGAGACCGTGGCATTGTGTATGCGGTGGTGCCTGGTCACGAAGTTGGCCGTGATCACGGCATTCGTCAACGGGTCCATCTCTGCATTCCTCCGGATGCGCACACGCATGCTATCCGGCGTCACCAACGCATCCGCGACCTGGATGTACTGCACCTCATTCGCGGTGATCAGATGCTGTTTGAGGTCGTAGCGGGCCTTGGGAGCCATGAATGCCAGCGAATCCTGGTCCGGGCGGATGCTGATGAAGTTGGATCCCGATAGCTGCAGGTCCTCCGAGGCAGCGGCGGCGGTGCGGTCGCTTTCCAGCTGGATGTCCCCCTGGTCCATGTACCATTTGAAGCGGTCCATGAAACAGATGTACTGGTTGACCGGGAATTCCACCTTGGTCTCGTCACCGTTGCTGACGAACTCACCCAGCCGCTCGTCCAGCTTCACCGTTGCGTTGACATTGTCGGTACGGAAGGCGATGCTGGCCGTATCCCCCTCGGTAAGCCTGAAGTCGCTCGTGTCGGCGTTCATCTTGGTCGTCTTGAAGCGGAACAGGTCCGCACGCAGGGTCGCGTTGGTGAAGTCCACGAGCCCGGCTCCCGTCATCCCCGTGGGACCCAGGTCGGTGCTGCCATGCAGGAAGGCCTGGCCATCGTACATGACCATGGGGGACTTGGTGGATGCGGCATGCAGGTTCTCCCGCGCCGGCTCAAGCCGAACAAACACCTTTCCACCCTTCACACCGGGCGCGTCCAGCGCGGCACTGCCCATGGCGTTGACCAGCGTATCCGCAACACCGAAGGTGCTGTCCGGACAGAAAACGAACGCCTTGGAGGCCGCGGTGGTGGTGAGGTAGGCAAGTTCGCCATCGCCCTGCAGCCCGTTGAAGTTGAGGGTGATGGTCCGGTCGAACTTGGAGCGCTTCCCATAGAGTGGCATGCCGCCCGTCCCGGTGCTGCGCACGAAGCCGAGCGCGTAGTCGGGCTGCAGGCTGAGCGGCTCCCTGATGTCCGGGAAGATGCCGCCGCTCACCAGCGTACCGGCGAAATACAGGCCCGCGTTGGTGAAGTTGTCCAGGCTGTCCAGCTGGAAGGGATCGCTCCTGTAATAGAAGCGGTCGCGGTTGTACACCCCGCGCTGGATCCGCGCATCGTCGTAATACACGAACGACTCGCGCGCGCTGTTGAACTTGGGGTACTGCGGATGATCCTTCTGGTGGCGGCCGCTCTTGTTGCTGGGTGCATCCACCTCCAGCGTGCCGCTCACCTGCTCCAATACGTTGCGCACGCGGACCAGCCCCCGCTCACCGTTCTCGTCCAACTCGAAGCTGTCCGCATGGAAGCTCACCGAATCCACATTCATGAGGTCGACGATGAAGGGATCGTAGTGGAAGTAGTACTCCTTTCCGTGGAACTGCAGCTTCCCCGCCTGAACCACCCCGCCGAAGGTGAAATCGCGCCCCTTCTTGACCGTGATGCGCTGGCCGCTGGGGAAGATGCGCACGTCCTGCGAGTCGCTCAGGATGATGCGGGAGACACCCACAAGGGCCAGGTCCCAGTTCAGCAGGTTGAGGGTGGCATTGACCCCGTCCTGCGCCTTGCTGTTGAACTGGAGCACATCGTAGTCCACCTTCCCGGCACTGGCCAGGATGTGCTGCCTTAGCCTGGGCTTCACCAACACCACATCGGTGTCCGGATCGTATTCCAGGTAGCCCTTGTTGGCCATATCGATCAGGAGCATCACCACCTGCTCCTTCTGCATGCGTGTGGCACCGGCGAACGCTTGTGCCGTGAACTCCATCCCGGCCTCTTTGGAGAAGTCGTTCAGGCGGACGAGCGGATGGATCGCATCGATGCCAAGCATGGCCATGTAGCGCTTCTCCTTGTAGTAGTTGAAGCTCTCGAAGCTGGCCTTGTCCTGCGAGCTGGCCTGCATGTTGCCGAGCTGCACCACCGGGTCGCCCTGCTTCCAGGTGAGCACCTCGAAGTACATATCCAACTGGTGGTAGGTATTGTAGAAGGGGGCCTTGCTGAAGCCCTCATCCTTCTTGATCATGGTGAGCAGCTTCTTGTCGCGCAGGAAGCGCATGCCCACGCTCGGATGGTGGATGCTGTCCTTGTCCACCACGATGCGCACGGCCACATCCTCGCTCGTGATGCGTTCCGGCTCGATGCTGTAGGCCAGCCCATTGGTGATGATGAACGGACGGCCGTCCCTGTACATCGTGAGGTAGGCGGGCTCATCGGGGGTGCCGTACCCCTGGAGACGGGCGCCCTGCAGGGTGAAGCCCCCCTCGAAATCGATGCCCTCCACGATGTTCTTGATCCGCATCCGGCGGTCATAGCTCTCGAACCGCGGATAGCTGGCGTTGCCCTCGTCCACGTTGGCCAGCACCTTCTCGGAAATTCGCCCCTGGAGCGTGCGGTCGAAGTACGGGTCCTTGAACTGGACGCTGTCCACCTCGAATGTGCTGCTCTTCATGCGCACCTCGTAGGGCCCGTTCCACTCCGCGAACGTGGCATCGGGTCTAAGGCCGGCGCGCTCCCAGGTCACCCTTCCCGCCCGACCGCGCCATAGCTCCAACGTGGGGTAGTAGGTACCGCTCGTGCCCAGGATCACCGAACTGTCACCCTTGGCGAAGCACCTGAGGTCGGTGCGCTCGAAGATGACCTTGGGCACAGAGTCGAACGCGAAGGTGAAGGTGGCGGACCGCGCCTGCCAACGGGTGCTCGAGCTCTCGTAGATCGTGTTGTCGCGGAAGAGCCCGGAGCACATGCCGATGTAGCTGCTGAAGTTCTTCTTGCGCCCGCTGCGCACCAGCTCGTCCATGCTCGCCATCCATGCATCGAACTCGGATGCGCCGCGGCCGCCGTTCGCGAAAGCCACCACCGCCATCAGCAGGTCCTTGAAGTGGGGATAGGCCTCAAAGCGCTTCCTCTGCATCGCGTTGGCGATGTCCACCAACCGGCGGCGCTGGGCGTCCTGGTAGTATGCTCCGGTCCACACCGGCGTGAACACCTCCTCCATGAAGGGCTTGGCGTCCTTCTTGTCCGCCTCCATGAGCAGGGCACCGACCTCCTGGAGGAAGGCCGCAGGGTCCTGCGAGAAGGTCCGTGATTGGGCCTGGACCGGCGCCCGCATCACCAGCAGGCCGGATGAAAGTGCGAGCGCGCGCAGGAGGGGCAAGGTTCTGGTCATGCTGGTGGTCGATGGCAGGCAAGCAGGGTCCATTCTCCTTCATGCTGGGCGGTTCCGTCCAGCAGTCCCGCGCTGCGTGCAGCCGCGCGCAGGTCGTCCGTGTCGGGCGCCAGAAAGCCGCTCAACAACACGGTACCACCCGGCCGCAGGGAGGCCGCGATGGCGCCCATGCCGCGCAGCAGGGTGTTGCGCTCGATGTTGGCGAGCACCAGGTCCCAGGAAGATGGTGCGAGGTCGGTGACATCACCCTGCACCGCACGGCATTCCTGGCATTCGTTGTCGTTCAAGTTCGCATGGGCGTTTTCCACCGCCTGCGGGTCGTTGTCCACCGCCAGCACCGGCGAGGCACCCCGCTTGCAGGCCAGTATGGCCAGCACGGCGGTCCCACAGCCCATGTCGCACACGGCCTTGCCTTGCAGCTCCATGCCAAGCATCGCCAGCACCATCAGCTGCGTGGTCGCATGGTGCCCGGTACCGAAGGCCATCCGGGGGGTAATGACGATCTCTGTGGCGACCCCCTCGCCGGGCGGGTGGAAGGCCGCGCGGATATGCACCTCGCTGCCCACCCGCACGGGATCGAAGCCCGATTCCCATACCGCGTTCCAGTTGGTATCGGGCAGGTGGTGCTCCTCCACGCCCACCTTCATGTGCGCCCGGTGGGCATGGAGCACACGGTCCAAGGCTGCGCGGTCATACCGTTCCATGCGGATACCGCAGCGCAGGCCGTCAAGGGTCTCCTCAAAGCCGTCGAAGCCCAGCTCCGCCAGATCCACCATGAGGAGGTCGCGCCATGGCTCGAGCGGTGCGATGTGCAGGTCGACCTGGGTCCAGGGCATGCGATTCAGTTGGGGTGCTTGATGCGCTGGGCGATGGCCACCAGTTCAAGGAAAGACCCGGCCTCAAGCGAAGCGCCACCGATGAGCCCGCCATTGACGTCAGGCCCGGCGAAGAGCGCGGCGGCGTTCTCCGGTTTGCAACTTCCACCATAAAGGATGGGCACATGATCCGCCATGCCCGGGGCAAGGGCGCGAAGGCGTTCGCGGATGAAGGCATGCATGGCCTGGGCCTGTTCCGCCGTTGCGTTGAGCCCGGTACCGATGGCCCATACAGGTTCGTAGGCGACCACCACCCGTTCAAAAGCCCCCTGCGGAACGCCTCACAGCGCCTGCGTCACCTGGTCGCCGACCACCTGCTCCTGGCACCCAGCCTCACGGTCCGTCAGGTGTTCCCCACAGCAATAGACCGGCATCAAGCCCGCAGCAAGCAAGGCCAGGATGCGCGCGTGTGCATCGGCATCGGTCTCACCGAAATAGTGCCGCCGCTCGCTGTGGCCCACGATGCAGCCATGCACCCCGAGGCTGGCGAGCATGCCTGCGCTGACCTCACCGGTGTAGGCCCCAGAGGAGGCGGGATGGCAGTTCTGTGCCGCCACTTTCACCGGTGTGCCCTTCAACAATTCGACCGCATGACCCAGGAAGGGATGCGGCGGGGCCACCACCACCTCCACACCCGATGGCAGGCCGGAAGCTGCCTTCGCCAGCTGGCGAAGGAGGTCCATGGCCTGTGGCAGGTCCTTGTTCATCTTCCAGTTCCCGGCGATCACGGTACGCATGCGCTCTGCGCCAACTTTGGGGCGGCCATACAAAGATGCATGCCCCGCACCGCGGCTGTGGCGGGGGCATGCGTGCGATATCAACACCCGGCCGGGATCAACTCCCGGTAACGCCGTGGCCCGCCCTGGCCGGTACCTGCAAGCAGCACCCACCCGCATCGCTGCGACCTGGGGCCGATGGCGGAATACGGAGGAGCCCTGCGCGGCGGAGCGAGGGGAGCCATGGATGACGAACTTTGCGCCCGCCTATGCCCAGCAACAGTTCCCGCCGATGTGCCGTCGTTGGCGCCGGTGTGGCCGGCCTCGCGGTGGCCGTGCGTCTCGCCCGCTCCGGGTGGAAGGTCACCGTGTTCGAGCGGGGGCCGCAGGCCGGGGGCAAGATGGGAGAGCTGCGGCTGGACGGGTTCCGGTTCGATCGGGGCCCCACCGTGCTCACCGTTCCCCATCATGTGGACGCCCTTTTCGAGTTGTGCGGGGAGGATCCACGATCCCATTGGCGTTACGGGAGGCTGGATCCAGGATTCCACTACCACTTCGAGGACGGCACGCGCGTGAGGACCTGGGCTGACCCTGAGGCGCTCGCGGCCGAATTCGCAGCAAACACGGGCACGGAACCGGACCGGATGCGCGCCTTCCTTGCACGATCCAAGGAGAAGCTTGACATCACACAGCGTGTTTTCTTGGAGCGATCCCTCCACGTGCCGCGCAACTACCTGAACCGGTCCACCCTTTCAGGGTTGCTACGCTTCGGGCGCATCGAGCCTTTCACGACCATGGCACGCAGCAATGCGGACCTGTTGCGAAGCCCGAAGGCGGCCGCCATCCTCAACCAGTTCGCCAGTTATACCGGCGCCGACCCCTACCAGGCACCCGCTACGCTCAACCTCATCTCCTACTTCGAGCTGGCACTGGGCTCCTACCACGCAGAAGGCGGAATGTACGCGGTGGCACGCGCGCTGGAGGGCCTCGCCAAGCGGCAGGGGGTGGTGTTCCATTACGGCACCCATGTGGAACGCATCGTGGTGGAACGCGGCCGCGCATGTGGCATCCAGGCAGGCGGACTGGTGGAGGGGTTCGATGCGGTGGTGAGCAACGCCGACGCATCGCGCACCTGGCAGCTCCTTCTCGCGGACCAGCGCCCTCCCCGGCTCTCGCTCGCACAACCCAGGTCCAGTTCGGTGATCGTTTTCCACTGGGGCATGCGCGGGTCCTTCCCGGGACTTGGGCTCCATAACATGTTCATGAGCGGGGATGGGCGACGCGAGTATGACCGCATCTTCCGCGAACGGACGATCCACGATGACCCAACGGTATACGTGCACGTCAGCAGCAAGCTCGATACCGCGGACGCGCCGCCCGGCATGGAGAACTGGTACGTGATGGTGAGCGCACCCAACAACACCGGTCAGGACTGGGACAGGCTCGTGCAGGAGGCCCGCAGGAACGTGCAGGGCAAGCTGTCGCGCATGCTCGGCATCGACGTGGGCGGGCGGATCTCATGCGCGTCCGTCACCGACCCCCGCACCATCGAGGCGCTCACGGAAAGTCCACAGGGCGCCATCTATGGCAACAGCGTGAACGGCATCCTCGCCACGCTGCTTCGCCACCCCAACTTCACACGCCGCATCGACAACCTCTTCTTTTGCGGGGGCAGCGTGCACCCGGGGGCGAGCATTCCCCTCTGCCTGTACAGCGCACGCATCACGGCCGGCCTTGTGGGCGAACGCTTCAGGCCCTAGGCTTCAGCGCAGCATGGCCTTGGCCTCCTCCAGGCCGGGCACGTCGGCGCACGACCACTGGCCCCGCACAGCCCCCTCCTGGAGCAGCACGATTCCCGGATTGCTCCGGATCACGGTCTTGATCGTCTTCTCGTCACATTGGACGAAATCGAAGGCGGTCTGGTGCGCATGGCGGAAGTCCTCAATGCGATCATACGTGCTGGCCGACACCCCAAGGACATACCAACCCGCCTTGAAAGCCGCCTGCGACAGCTCGTTGATCGCGGGCATGCATCCTGTGGAGGCCTTCTCCACGTTGTACACCATCACCAGAAGCACCGGGTTGGCATCCCCGAGCACGTCAGCCGTAATGTCGTTCCCGTCCGCGTCCGCGAGGGCGAAATCCTGCACCGGGCTTTCCACACCCGCAGTGAGCACCTCAACCCGGCGGTCCACATACACCCACGTGCTGTCGTTCCAAGGGTAGGCCCCGCGGGTGTCGAACTCCTTGCTCTCACCCGTGGCCTGATTGCGATAGGTCATGTAGATCACCTGCTCGGGCGGGCGGCCCATGGTCTTCTGTTCACTGATGCTCTTGCCAACTGCATAGGGGCGGTAGTCGATCCACGGCAGGTGCGCATGGCACCACCAGGTGAACACACCACCCAGGATGGTGATCCAGGCCGCCGTGGCCCATTCCGCACGCACACCCTGGGCCAGGCGCTTCACGAGCAGATAACCGACCAGTCCCACCAGTGAGAACCAGAGGTAGAAGAACGAACCGAACACCCAGCTCCACACGGCCACCCCCAGCAGCCCACCGGGAAGGAGCACCCGATCATCGGCATCGCTGTTGAACGCGATCCCGGGCCTGCGCAGCGATACCAGGAAGACCGGCAGCACGAGAACGAGCAGGATCACGTCCTTCGTGAAGCTCTCCCAAGGTGTGAGGCTGCGGCCGATGGACCCCTTCATGGCATCGCCGAAACACCCACAGTCGGTGACGCAGGTGACACCCCGCTCCTGGGGTGCTCCATCCACCATCACGGTGTAGGTGTCAGCCGGGTCACAGGTGGCCGTGTAGGCCGTGAGCCAGCCGAAGAAAAGGGTGAGCAAGAGCAGCGACCAGGTGGCCAGCCGCATGCGACCGCCCACGAGCACGGCAAAGCCGAGCACCACCTCCCCCACGCACGCCAGCACGGCCAGGGCCAGGGCCCAAGGCTCCAGCCATGGCATGTTAAGCGCGCTCTCCGCGAAATACTCCTGCAACTTGTAGCTGAAGCCAAGGGGGTCGTTGGCCTTCACCAGGCCTGACACGATGAAGGTGGAGCCGACCAGGATGCGGCAGGTCAGGAGCAGGTAGCGCATGGCGGAGGTGTCTTTTGGCGGGGCGGAAGTTAGCCCCGTCCAGGCCAGCACGGGTGTCCGTTCACACTTCCTTAACGACCGGATCAGGCGCCCTCCTCCATGCGGACCATGGCGAATACCCCGTAGTTCACGATGTCCAGGAAGTTGGCATCCACCCCTTCGCTCACCAGTGTGTTACCCGCGTTGTCCTCGATCTGCTTGATCCGCAGGAGCTTCATTAGGATGAGGTCCACCAGTGAGCTAACCCGCATGCTACGCCAGGCCTCGCCGTAATCGTGGTTCTTGCGGGTCATGAGGTCGCGGGCTCGCTGCATGCGCTCCAGCACCTGCTGGGTGGCCGCCTCTCCGGTGAGGTCGGGGCTGTCCACCACACCCCGGTCCAGCTGCACCAGGGCCATGGCCGCGTAGTTGATGATGCCGATCAGCTCGGGCCGGATGCCTTCGCCCACCTTGCTCTCGCCCACCTGCTGCAGGGTGCGGATGCGCTGGGCCTTGATGAAGATCTGGTCCGTGAGCGAGGGCACCCGCATGATGCGCCAGGCCGTGCCATAGTCGTGCGCCTTCTTGCTGAAAAGGCCGATGCACTCGGCGATCACCGCATCGTACTGGCGGAGGGTCCTGTCCATGGTCGGGCACAAAGGAACGACCTCAGGCCGGACAACAAGGTGCCGATCAACAGGACCTTGCCAAGAGCCGCGCGCATTGTGCGAATTTCGCCCAGGAATGCACAGCCTACCCCATCGCTCCCGCACCGTGCGCGTGAAGGACCACCTGAAGGAGGTCCGCTTCCCGCTAGTGATGGGCATCCTCAACGCCACGCCGGATTCATTCCACGCCGCCAGCCGGGTGGACCTCGATGGGGCCTTGCACCAGGCCGAGGCCATGCTGCGCGAGGGCGCGGCGATCCTCGACATCGGCGGCATGAGCACGCGGCCAGGGTCCGTGGAGGTGGAGGCCGATGAGGAACTGCGGCGGGTGGTCCCCGCGGTGGAGGCCATCCATCGCCGCTTCCCCGAAGCGTGGATCAGTGTGGACACCTACCGGGCCGCCGTGGCCCGCACAGCGGTGGAGGCCGGGGCTGGCCTGGTGAACGACGTGGGCGCCGGTCTGCTGGACCCCGCCATGCTGTCCACTGTTGCCGCGCTGCACGTGCCCTACATCGCCATGCACATGCAGGGTACACCCCGCACCATGCAGCTGGCGCCGCGATACACCGACGTGACAGCGGAGGTCACGCGCTTCCTGGCCGGGCGCCTGGCCGCCTGCCATGCCGCGGGCATCCCCGATGTGTGGCTTGACCCCGGCTTCGGCTTCGGCAAGGCCACCGCGCACAACTACACGCTGCTGAAGGAGCTGGCGCGGATCACTGCGCTTGGTGCACCGGTGCTCGTGGGCCTGTCGCGCAAGCGGATGATCAACGAGGTGCTGGGCATCACCGCCGCGGAGGCGCTCAACGGGACCACGGTGCTGAACACCATCGCCCTGCTGGGCGGCGCGTCCATTCTCCGCGTGCATGATGTGCGCGAGGCCGTGGAGACCATGACACTCGTAAAGCGCTACGCAGGGGAGCCTTGACCGTCAAAGGCGGTCTACCGTTACCCGCCGGCGGCGACCCTTGCGGATGGCCTTTTCGTAGGCGTCCATCGCCTGCGCCACGCGGGGACGGATGCGTTCCGTGTACTCCACATCCCAGCTGAGGTTGCGCACCGAGTGCTTGTACAGAGCCTCTCCCAAAGGCTGGTCGAACACCGCATAGTCCACACCCTCCACGTACTCCACCATGGTCATCTGGACGTCCATCTCATAGAATGGCACGTCCGGGAAGACGGGCACATTGCGCGCATCGATGCGCACGTGCTTGGTCACCAGGTCACGCCGCGAGAACCAGACCGTGTAGACCGAACCACGATCAAGCAGGAACTCATACTGACCGTTGCTCCGTGTCTCCCATTCGGCCATGGGCAGGCTGTCCCGCAACACCCTTACCAGCACCCCCTTTTCAGCGGCGCCCGTGAAATACTCGGTGACATGGCCGTGAAGGCGGATGTGGAAACGCTCGCGCTGGGCCATCGCTTCCGGGCATGCAAGCAGGCAGGCTGCGAGGAACGCCAGCCCTGCAGCCCGCCGGAAAACCGGCATCGGGGACATCCCAGCACGAGCAGAACCGGCCATGGGCCGAAGGTATCCGCTCCCCGGAAGACCGCGATGACCGAGCTTTGCCACCATCCTGAACGCCGCTCATGCTTCGCGACCGTTTTGATGTCCGTACCGGAGAGAACCTGCATATCGTGCTCTGGCTGGTGAAGGACATGTGCTGGGCCGTGGACTGGGGTTTGCTGGGCGCCACGATGGTACTCCCGACCGTGGCCGTGGCGGTCCTTATCGCGTGGAAGCACCGGCACGAGGCCTACGAGTTCATGCACGCACTGGCCACCGTGTTCTGGATAGGGGCCAACAGCACCTGGATGGTGGGCGAGTTCTTCTTTGACGACACGCTGAGGGCGCCTGCGGTGGTCCTTTTCCTCGCGGGGATGGTCTGCGTGCTGTGGTACTACCTCGTGATGCGCCCCCGGGCCCGGCGAGCAACGGAGGAAGCTCCCTGAGGAGGGGGTAACTTTGCGGCGCATGAGCGGAAGCAAGGACCGGTTCGGGCGCACCGCCCTGCGCACCCGACGCGTATTGCGCATCACAGCGGCCTGGGTGGCCGTGGCATGCGCAGCTGCGCTCATGGAGACCGCTGTCCTGGCGGCGAACGGAATCCCGTCACAACTGACCGCC
>CAZUNW010000002.1:20178-24053 GCA_964621425.1 uncultured Chryseobacterium sp.
GTCGCCGTGTCGCTGCGCACCGACGGCGCGTGGACGGCCGGCTTCTTCTTCGTCGGGGCCCTCTTCCTCGGCGGCGGAGGCATCTACATCTTCCTGTTGCGCGACCGGCTGCGCCGGCTGGCCTACCTCCCCGCCCTCGGTGTGATGTCCGTGCTGGTCCTGCTGGCCGTGGCCGGCATCCAGCTGGCGTCCGCTTCATTGGAGGGCACCGGGCCAGGCACGGCCCTGCTCTCCCTCCGCTTCCTCGCGCACTACCTTTACTGGGACTTGCTGATGGCCGGAACCATGCTGGCGGTGCGGCTCACGGACCAGTATGGCAGCGGGGCGCTGAATTATTTCACCGGCCGGTACGACAAGCCCCACCAGGAGCTCCGCATCTTCATGTTCCTCGACATGCGAAGCAGCACCGCCATCGCCGAGAAGCTGGGACATGTCCGCTATTTCGAACTGCTTAACGACGTGTATGCGGACATCACGGACCCGCTGGTTTACACCGGCGGCGAGGTGTACCAATACGTGGGTGATGAGGTGAGCGTGAGCTGGCCGCTCCGGAAGGGCCTGAAGGACCACCGCTGCATTCGCTGCTTCTTCGGCATCCAGCGGAAACTGGCCGAACGTGCCGACCATTACCGCCAGCGCTTCGGGCTTGTGCCCCAGTTCAAGGCGGGCTTCCATTACGGGGAGGTGACCACCGGCGAGGTGGGGCTCGTGAAGAAGGAGCGCATCTTCAGTGGCGACGTGGTGAACACTGCCGCGCGCATCCAGAACAGTTGCAACACGCACGGCGTGGAGATCCTGCTCAGCAAGGAACTGCTGGACGTGCTCAGGCTCCCCGAGCAACGCTACCGGCCCCGCCACATCGGAGAGATCACCCTGAAGGGGAAGCGGGAGGAGGTGAGCCTGTGGACCCTGGAGGACCTGGAGCAGGAGACCGTCCCGCGGCGATCACGGCAGGCCAACGCGGAGGCGCACTAATCGGCGGGTTTGCGCACGACCTCACCCGCCCTGGCCTTGCGCGTGACGGCATGCACGTTGACCTGGCGGCGGCGGCCCTTCACCGGCACCACCTGGAGCGGCCCGATCGCGAACCGGGCATCCACACCTTCCAGTCGTCCGAGCAGCTCGGCGCTCACCAGGAGCCCGGCGTCAAGGTCCTTGCAAAGCCCGAGCATGCGACTCACGGCGTTCATCACATCACCGCTGAACTCGATGGCCCGCTTGATGTGGCCGATCTGTGCGCTGAGAACACGACCGCCATGCACGGCGGCACGGTAGCGCGGCACCACACCGAACTCCCGCTGGAGCTCCTCGGCATGCGCCTGGATGCGCTCCTCGATGTCGAAGTAAAGGTCCAGGCAGTTCAGGTCCCGCAGCCCCACCGGCATGCGCCAGGTGAAGATGACCTCGTCGCCCACGTATTTGTGGATGTCGGCCTCATTGCGCAGGACCGAGTCCGTCATGAGGGAATAAGTACGGTTCAGGAGGCGGAAATAGCGAAGGTCCCCGAGCCGCTCGGCCAGCGCCGTGCTCCCCACGAGGTCGATGCTGAGCATGATGCGCTCCTCCGCCTTCGGTCTTTCGTAGCGGCCGAGCAGAAAGCCCAGGAAGAGGCGCCGGCCCATGAGCTCCTCGACCTGCACCACAAGGATCGCCAGCGAGGTCACCACCACCACCTGCACCACGATGCCCAGGAACTGGTTCGTCCAGAGCAGCTGCCCCATGTGCCCCATCTCCGCGGTGCCACCGGGCAGTTCGGCCCGACGGCCGAAGGCCCAGCCGATGGCCAGCAGGCCGATGGTGAGCAGGTTCACCGCCAGCACCTTCCCAAGGAACTGCAATGGCACCACCAGGCTGCGGAAGCGCCTGCCGAAAAGGAACTCCTCCAACACCCCGGTCCACAGGCCCAGGAGCGCCCATACGCCCGGATAGTCCGGTACCGGGCGGCCGCTGAACAGATTGAGCACCCAGGCCACCCCGAGCGTCACAAGGGCATACTTGAGCAGCTTGCGCAGCTTGTATCGGTTAAGGCTCGTCACGTTCGCGGCGCGAAAGTACGGCGGTGCAGATGCCGCATCTTTGTAGGATGACCGACCTAGGCTGGCGCCTCCTGAGCCTCCTCTGGCCCGTGCGCGTGGCGCGATGGGAGGGCGTCTATCAACCCCTGGAGCTCACATACGAGCAGGGGCGCCCCGTGGTGAACAGCCGTTACGCGAACCAGACGTGGGGGAGCCTCCACCGGCTCTGGCAGCAGGTCCTGACCAAGGCCCTTTCCGGGGCACCAGAGCCCGACCGCGCCCTGGTCATCGGTTTCGGCGCAGGCAGCGTGGCCAGCATCCTGCAGCATGAACTGCGGCGCGACGTACGCATCACCGGCGTGGAGGGCGAACCGCGCATGCTGGAGCTTGCCAGCCGCGGCCACCGCCCCTACCGCACGGACCGGGTGGAGGTGGAGCTGGCGGATGCCTTTGCCTGGTGCGCGAAAACCCGTTCCGCACCGTTCCCACTGGTGGTGGTGGACCTGTTCGTGGAATTGGACGTGCCCGCGCCGGCCGCGGAGGACCGCTTCCTGGATGACCTGCGGCGACTGACGGCAACGGACGGGCTTGTCGTCTTCAATACCATCGGCCACGACGCGGTTTCGACGGATCACAGCGAACAGATCGGCCGCGGTCTGCGTCATCGCTTCCGGGATGTGGAACGGCTTGACCTCCTGGACATCAACCGGGTGTTCATCGCACGGTGAATACCTTCACCTTGCCTTCACACGGGGAGGAAAAGACCGGCCCGACCTTTGATGCGGTGAGTGAGCATAGCTTCATGTGCTTGAGAGCGACCCATGTGGCCTTGCTGGCCATTCTCATGGTGGAGGCCCCGGTTTGGGCCCAGCCCACCTGCTCGATCTCCCTGGGTCCGGATTCCTCCATCTGCGTGGGCCAAACCGCCGGGTTCACCCTCCCATCGGGCTATCCGAGCTACCTGTGGAGCTCAGGGTCGACCGGACAGACGTTCACCACCGGTTCGGCCGGCACCTACTGGGGGCAGGTCAGCTATCCCTCGGGCAACCGGGTCACCAACGGTAACTTCTCCAGCGGGAACTGCTGCTTCTACTCGGAGTTCAGCAACAATAGCGACTTGCAGGGCGAGGGACGCTATTTCGTGGGCAACAATGCGAGCAACCACCATCCGCAATTCCAAGGGGTGGGGAACGGGAACTTTCTGATGGTGAACGCAGGCTTCCCGCAGCAGTACATGATCATCTGGAGCCAGTTCGTCCAGGTCTGTCCAGGACAGACCTACACGCTCAGCTTCCGAATGGCCAACCTGGCCACCCAGGGCCCCGCCACAGTGGAGTGGCTCATGGACTGGTCCGTGCCACTGCTGCAAAGCACCGCTCCAGCTGCGCAGGGGGTGTGGAACACCTACTCCACCACTGTAACTACCGGCCCCAACCAGACCGGCCTGGAGCTCGGCCTGCGCGTGATCTCCAACTGGTCCGTGGGCAACGACTTCGGGGTGGATGACATCAGCTTCAGTGGGACCATCAACCTGCGCGATACGGTGGTGGTGAATGTGAACCCGCTGCCCGTGGTGGACCTGGGTCCTGATGCGACCATTTGCGCCGGGGGACAGTTGCTCCTCGACGCGGGCGTGCCCGGAGGCACCTACCTGTGGCAGGACGGCAGTACCAACGCCGTACTACCGGCCACCGCTGCTGGCGCGTACAGTGTCACGGTCACGGCCAACGGATGCAGCAGCTCCGATGCCATGAACCTCGCAGTGACGCCGCTGCCCGTGGTCAACCTCGGACCCGACATCACCTTGTGCGCCGGGAACCAGGCGGTGCTCAACGCAACCACGCCCGGGGCCACCTACCT
>CAZUNW010000002.1:24153-34413 GCA_964621425.1 uncultured Chryseobacterium sp.
GACATCACCCTGTGCGCCGGGAACCAGGCGGTGCTCAACGCAACCACGCCCGGGGCCACCTACCTCTGGGACGATGGCAGCACAGGCCCCACGCGCACCGTCAACGCCGCCGGCACCTACAGCGTGAACGTCTCCGCCAACGGATGCACCGGCACCGATGCCATCACCGTCGCCGTCACCCCGCTGCCCGTGGTCAACCTCGGACCTGACGGCACCATTTGTGCGGGTGACCAGCTCGTGCTCGATGCAAGCTGCGCGGGTTGCACCTATGCGTGGGACGATGGCAGCACCGGCGCCACCCGCACCGTCAATGCCGCGGGCACCTACAGCGTTACCGTCACCGCGGGTGGCTGCACCGCCTCGGATGACTACACCCTGACGATCGCGCCAGCACCAAGCGTGGATCTCGGGCCCGACCTTGCCCTGTGCCCGGGTGGCTCCGCCCTGCTCGATGCCACAACGGCCGGGGCTGGCTACCTCTGGCAGGATGGAAGTTCCGGACCGTCCTTCACCGCTTCGGCACCCGGGCTGTACGAGGTCACCGTCACCATCGGCAGCTGCACCGCATCCGACGCCATAGTGGTGAACCTGCTCCCCGCGCCTGCAGTGGACCTCGGTAACGACACGTCCCTCTGCATCGGCGCTTCGCTCGTCTTCGACCTCACAGGTACGGGAACCTCCGTGATCTGGCAGGACGGGTCCACGGCTTGGACCTTTGCGACGGGCACATCCGGCACCCTGTCCGCCACGGTGACCGGCGCGAACGGCTGCACTGCCACGGATGACGTGGATGTGGTCTTCACCGCTCCAGCCACGGTGGACCTGGGAAGCGACAGCACCTTGTGCGACGGCAATACGCTGCTGCTGGATGCCAGCCTGCCCGGTGCAGGGCATCTTTGGAGCACCGGTTCCACGGCATCCACGTTGGTGGCCTCCGGAAGCGGCACTTACTGGGTGGAGGTCTCCCTCGGGGCCTGCATCACCCGTGACTCCGTCGACCTCATCTTCCTGCCCACCCCGGTAGTGGACCTCGGGCCCGATCTGGCGCTGTGCGATGGGGTTGCCGCATCCTTCGACGTCACCACAGCAGGAGCCAGCTACCTGTGGCATGATGGGTCCACCGGTTCCACATACACCACGGGAACCACCACTGCTGTTTCCGTGACGGTGAGCCTCGGTGCCTGCACCGAGGCCGATGCCGTCCTGGTGACCTTCAGCGCTCCACCGTTGGTCGACCTTGGCCCGGATGTGCAGGTGTGTGCCGGAGCGGCGGTGGGCCTTGATGCCACCGTGCCCGGGGCAACCTACCTGTGGCAGGATGGCAGTACCAACCCGACCTACGCGGCCACCACCAGCGGCCTTTTCGGCGTGGTGGTGGAGCTGAACGGCTGTACAGCGAGCGATTCGGTTGCCGTGGACGTGATCCCCCTGCCAACGGTGGAACTTGGTCCCGATACCGGCCTCTGCGACGGGGCAACGCTCCTGCTTGCGCCCTCGCTTGGGTCCGCCAGCGCACTCTGGAGCACCGGGGATACACAACCCACCATCACCGTCAACGCACCAGGCAGCTACTGGATCACGGCCACCGACGGTGGATGCACCGCCTCGGACACCGTCACCGTCACCTACATCGACCTGGACGCCGTGGACCTTGGCCCCGATGCCACCCTGTGCCCCGGTGGCACGGTCACCTTCTCGGTCAACGCCCCAGGGGCTTCGGTGCTGTGGTCGGACGGCAGCGCGGGCTCTTCCCTCACCACCGGCAGCCCCGGTGTGGTGGTGGTGACCGTGACCCTCGGCGGTTGCTCGCGGTCCGATGCGGCCTTGGTTACGGTGATCTCCCTGCCGCAGGATGCCCTCGGCGATGATGTCGTGCTCTGCCCCGGTGACACGCTGGTCCTGACGGCTCCGCCCGGGCTGGTGGGCCCCGCGTGGTCGGATGGGACAATGGGCCCCATCCTGAACGCGTGGTCACCGGATGACTATACCCTCAGCGGTACTTACCAGGGCTGCCCGTACACGGAGACCGTAGTGCTCAGCGTGCAACCCGAACCCGGGCTCGAACTGGGTGGGGACCGGCAGGTGTGCGAGGGGCAGCAGGTGCTGGTCGAAGCCGTAACGGGGGGCGAGGTGGTGTGGAGCACAGGACAGGTGGGCGGCGCGCTGGCAACCAATGTCCCTGGCATCTATTGGGCCGCGGTGGAATGGGCCTGCGGCACGGTCTCGGACACGGTCAGCGTGGTCCTGGTAGAATGCGGGCCTTTCATCCATGTCCCCAACGCCTTCACCCCCGATGGCGACGGGATCAATGAGGTATTCACGCCGGTGATCGAAGGGACCCTGGAGATGGCGAGGCTGGACCTCTTCGACCGCTGGGGCGAACTCATCCTGACGCTGGAGCTTCCGGACATGCGCTGGGACGGCACCTTGGGGGGGACGCCCGCCCCCGACGGCGTTTATCCATGGGTCCTCACGTATAAGGCGCTGACGGTGGACGGGGTGCGGCAGCAGCGCCGCATGGGGCACGTGACCCTATTGCGGTGAGGCCGGCTCCCTAAAACCCTCCTCCTTCCAGATGAAGTGGCGGTCGGTGGTCCGGAAATAGGCCAGCCGTCCATCCAGCTCGAGCAGTACGAGGTCCGCGGCATGGGGTGTGACCTTGTCATACAGGAACGGCACGCGTATGCTGCCTCGCAGATCCATGGCACCGTGGCGCCCGGCCTCCTGCCCCACAAGCAACCCATGACGGGGCTCGGCCAGCTCGGTGAACCGCGGCGGGATCACCTCGCGGCCGGTGCTGTCGATCAGGCCCCACATTTCACCGGCCACCACACGCCCCACACCCTGCACCAGCGGCCAGGCCTGGTCGTAGGCCTCCTTGGTGACCGGCCTGTTGGCGCGGTCCACGTAGGCCCACTTGGTGCGCTTGCGCACGGGTATCAGCCCATGCCCGTGGGGCCCGATATCGGCGTACACGGCAGGCAGCAGGATGCGCCCCACCGTGTCGATGGCCCCGCGCTTGCCATTCAGCTGCACCTCGGCCACCCCGTTGGTGAACTCCCCCCAGGTGACCACTCCTTCCGGGGCCTCGAACCGCTGAGGCACCGCCCAATGGCCGGAACGATCGATGTAGCCGCAGAGGGCACCATCCACCACCAGTGCGGGCCCGTTCGCGAATGGGCCCACATATCCGTGCACGGGGGCGAGCACCGTGTCGCCAAAGGGGCCGATGAGGCCCATGCGCCCATCGCGACGCACCCGGGCCACGCCATGCTCGAAACCCTCGATCCAGTCGTGCTCGAACGGTACGACCACCCGGCCTTTGTGGTCGATGGCGCCGTTGCGACCGCCGCTGTCGACCACGGCGAGCCCTTGCTGGAAGTCGCCCGCCCCGTCGTAGTTGAACGGCAGAGCTACGCGCCCCTGCGCATCGATGAAGCCGTAGCTCCCGGCCAATGCGGCGAATGCAAAGCCCTCATGCAGGTCGCCAACGTCGCTGTAACGAAGTCCGCAGACCTCCTCACCTGTGCGATCCACGAGGCCCACGAGCCCGCCGCGCTCAACCACGGCCACACCCTCGCTGTGGTCGGACACGTCGTCGTAGGCAATGGGCACAACCTCACGGCCGCGCTTGTTGATCATGCCCACACGCCCATCACGGCCCACCTGCGCAAGCCCGTTCCTGAAGGGTTCCACCCATTCGAACGCAGGCGCGATGGCCACCTCGCCCAGCTCGGTGATGAAGCCCCATTGGCCATTCGCCCGAAAGGGCAGCAGCACCATGGTGCTCTGGCGGAAGGCGTCCTGGAACTCCTGTGATAGGTCGGGCGGGAACCCCGGGTACCTGGCCAGGAAGCGCACGAACGCATCGGCCTCGGTCCAGCGCAAGTAGCCGGCGTAGATCTGCCGCCAGGCATCAGGCACCCTGTGGTTGGCGGGATGATCCTTGATGAACGCCTCGAACTCCTCCTCCGAACGATGAGGGGTGCTCAAGCGATAGATGGCGTCCTCCGCGTCCTTCACGTGCGGACTTTCCGGGTTGGCCGTGATGAAGCGGGTGAAGGAAGCGATGGTGCTGTCCGCGGTGGCCTCGCGGTAGAGCGCAGCGTCGAGCCTGGTGCGCGCGTCATACACCTGGCGGGCGGAGGGGTAGCGGTCGAGGAAGCGCCGGAAGGCCGCCGCGGTGTTGGTGTCGCAAGCCGCCTGGTAGGCCATGTGGTCGCGCACCAGCCGGGCATCGGCGGCCTGCTTCGCGCTGTGGTACTGCTGCAGGTAGCGCTCGAACCCCTCGATGGTGTTCCCTTCAACCGTACGCTCCCACGCGGCGGCATGGAGTTGCTCGCGCTGGGCGTCAAGGGATGTGCGGTCGACCCCGAGCGCCTGGAACCTTTTCCGCTCCCGCTCATCGACCACCATGGTGAACGCCGCATCCGCGCGCAGCAGGTAGGTGTAGGCCGAATCAGGCTGGTGGAAGGGATTGTCCGTGCGCCCGGTGATCAGGCTCAATCCGTACCATGCCGCGGCGGGGTTCTTCCCCACCTGTGCAAGGAACAGCTTGCGTGCGAGGAAATAGTCATGAATGCGAAGTGCCTCGAACCCCCGCTCCAGCCCCCCCGCGACGGATGTACAGGCCGATGCCAGCGCCAGGGCAAGAACAACGCACCTTGTCCGCCTGTTGATCATCGGTCACCAAAAGTAGAGGAGCAGCAGCTGACGGGTCACACCTTTGCCGCTCCCGCACCACCGGACCACCATGGACAGGCGCCAACGAAGGCTCGATCGCATCGAGCGGCTCCTCACCCGGCGCAACGCACGGCTGGCGCTGGCATTGCTGGTGCTGCTCACGGTTCCGGCCCTCTACGCCCTGCGCCATGTCCGGCTGGACCATGATTTCGAGAAGTTCTTCCCCACGGACGACCCTGAGCTGGACCGTTACCTGGCCTTCCGCGAACGCTTCGGCCATGACAACGAATATGTGCTCTTCGGGGTGCCCCATGCGCCCACCGTCTTCGACCTGCAGCTGCTGCGAAGGGTCGACAGCCTTTCAGCCCGCCTGGAGCGCCTGCCCGATGTGCGGCGCGTGCTCTCGCCCACCCGCCTGAGCAGCCCTCGCGTGACACCGGCCGGGGTGTTCCAGGTACCCGCATTGCGCCTGGATCACGACAGTACGCTGGCTGCCGACAGCGCGCGCCTGCGCACGGACCCCGTGGCGGGGCAGCTGGTGAACGAAAACGGCGACGCACTGCTGTTGGTGATGCACACCGAGCAGGGGCTGAACAAGGCCCGTAGCGACAGCCTGCTGGACCGCATCGAGTCCACGGTGGCGGGCAGCGGCCTGACCGGCGTACGCATCGCGGGACGCATCCACGGCCAGCGCTACTACATCGGGCTGATGACGCGGGAGCTCATCACCTTCATGCTCACCTCCGCGATCCTGCTGGTGATCTTCCTCGCCATCGCCTTCCGGACGACGTGGGGTGTGATCGCCCCCATTTCCGTTGTGGCACTGACGGTGCTGTGGCAGGTGGCCCTGATGACGGCATTCGGGAAGCCCTTGAGCATCCTCACCATGCTGCTGCCCACGATCCTCTTCGTGGTGGGCATGAGCGACGCCGTGCACATCATTGAACGTTACATCGAGGCCCTGCGGGATGGCCATCCGAAGGCCCGGGCGCTTGCCATCACGTTCGACGAGGTGGGCCTCAGCACCTTCATCACCATGCTCACCACGGCCATCGGGTATGCCACGCTGGTCACGAGCGGCATCCGACCGATGAGCGAGTTCGGGCTTTTCACCGCCATGGGGGTCTTTCTGGCCTATGCGCTGGCCTTCACGCTGCTTCCGGCCGTGCTGCTGCTGGTGCCCACGCCGGTGCCGGTGGAACGAGCGGTCCGCGCCTCCCTGTGGGACCGGGTGGTGCACGGGCTCCTGCGCCTGGTGCTGCGCCGCAAGCGTGTCATCCTGGTCGTGGCCTTAGCTGTAACCGCCGGTTGCACCCTGCTCATACCCCGCATCACCGTCAATAACTTCCTGCTGGAGGACCTGCCGGACAGCGACCCCCAGAAGGAGGGCTTCGTATGGTTCGAGCGCCAGTTCGGCGGTGTGCGGCCCTTCGACCTCGAGATCACCGTGAGCGACACCTCCCTGACGGTCTGGGATCACGAGGTGCTGCGGCGCACCGCTGTCGTTCAGGATCACCTGGAGCGGTCCTATGGGGTGCACCACATGACCAGTCCCGTGACCGTGGTCCGCGCCGCCAACATGGCCCTGAACGGGGGTGACCCGGCTTGGTACCGGTTGCCGGAGGACGCGGCAGGCACCGACCGGGCGGCCCGCCTGGCGCGCACCATGCTCGGCAGGCAGGGGCTCTCAGCGATCGCCTCCCCGGACGGACGTTCGGCAAGGCTCAGCGGCCGGATGGTGGATGAGGGCGGTGCCGTTCATCGCGTGCGAAACGCTGAACTCGACGGCATCGTGGCCGGGCTGGGCGCCCACTCACCCGTGGAGTTCCACCAGACAGGCATGGCCTTCCTGATCGACCGCAACAACGAGCGGCTGAGCGAACAGATGCTCATGAGCCTGGGGTTGAGCTTCCTCCTCATCGCCGCCATCATGACCGCCCTGTTCCGCGAACCCCGGATGGTGCTCATCGCCCTGCTGCCCAACGTGTTCCCCATGGTCTTCATCGCCGGGCTCATGGGGCTGGTGGGCATCGACCTGAAGGTGAGCACGGCCATCATCTTCAGCAATGCGTTCGGCATCGCGGTGGATGACACCATCCACCTGCTCGGAAAGTTGCGCATCGAGCTGGCCAAGGGGCGCTCCCTGGCCTATGCCATGAAGCGCACCTACCTGAGCGGCGGCAAGGCGGTCATCGTCATGAGCCTGATGCTCTGCGCGGGCTTCATCACCCTCATCGCCTCGGATTTCGCCAGCGTGCACTACATGGGCCTGCTGATCAGCGTCACCCTCGGGGTGGCCCTGTTGAGCGAATTGCTCCTGCTCCCCCTCCTCGTCCTGCTCATTCTGCGTCGCAGGCCAGTTCGGGTGGTGGGCTGAGACCACCTTGGTTGAAAAACAGGCCTGCGTGGCTTGGCAAGGCGCCCGGGAAATGGTAGGTTTGCGGGAACCTGGGATCCGTCCCGGCACGTGCCCCAATCCAATCGCCCATGGCCATCCGTTACGCATTTTCCCGCCACCTCTCCATCGCCCTGACCGCCCTGCTCGCAGCGCCGCTCGCAGCCCAGGTGTTGGTGGACGATTTCAACCGCGCCAACAGCAATACGGTAGGCGGCGGTTGGACCGAGACGGAGACCAGCGCACCGACCAGTTGCCAGATCTCGGCAAATGAGCTCCTGGAAGGCAGCTCCACGTCCGGCGCCGATTTTGTTGCCCGCTCCACGCCGGGCACCTACAGCACAACACTTACGAGCAATACATGCAACATGACCTGGGCGTTCAATATGCGCCAAAGCCGATCCGACCCCTCGGGCTTCAACGGGGGTGGATATGGCATTGCGGTCGTGCTGGCCGGGACCAATGCCGACCTGAACCAAGGCAATGGTTACGCGGTCGTATTGGGCAACGGCGGCGCCACCGACCCCCTCAGGTTCGTTCGTTACACGAATGGCCTGGACGGCAACGCCAACATCCAGACGCTTCTTTCCGTGAGCGATTTCGGGGCCAATTACCTGGATGTCCGTGTCACGTACAACCCCACCACCGACCAATGGTCGCTCTTCTACCGCGACAATGGCACGGGCGGCCCCTTCGGCGACCCACTGACCGCCTCCACCAGTGGCGGATCCACCATTGATGTAACCTACACCGGGGTATCCACACCGAACATCGGGTGCTACTGGAACCATGGCACAGGCGCCACGGACAATGCCCGGTTCGACAACTTCTACGTTCCGAACCCCTGCAATGCGACGACGGTGCAGTTCACGGGTGCATCATCAACCGTGAGCGAGACCGGTGTGAGCACAACCCTTACGGTGAGCATCACCAACCCCTCGGGCGTCAATGCCACCACGGCGAACGTGGTGCTGACCGCCGGGACCGCGAGCCGGATCAACAACTACACCACGCAGACGCTGACATTCCCTGCCGGCAGCAGCGCAAGCCAGACGGTGACCATCTCCCTCACGGACAATGGCGCATGCGACGGCACCGAGGTCTTCACCTTCCAACTGCAGAGCGTGGCCGGAGGTACCAGTGCCACGGCTGGTTCGCCTTCGACCTTCTCCCTGACGGTTACGGACAACGAGCTTTCCACGGATCAGCTCCTGGCGCGCCAGGCCTTCGATGGTCTGATCACGGATACATGGCCGATTACCTCGGGCGCCGGGAACGTTAGTGCGGCCTCCGGCGCCGGGGACAACCCGGCCAACCAGCGTATTCTGAGTGGCACCCAGAGTTGGCAAGTGAACAATGGCAACGTGACGCTCAACCTCGGCACCCTGGACGTGAGCGCCTACAACAACGTGGTCATCCGCGCGCGGGTCTCGAGCGTTTCTGTGAATGCTTCCAACGGAGCGGATGCCGGGGACAACGTGCGGTTCTTCGTGAACCTGAACGGCGCCGGATTCCCCGCAACCGCAGACTTGACCGTGACCGGGAACAGCAACGCGCGCTGGGGATATGCATCCGGCACCGGTACCGCCACTGCCACGGCAGGCACACCAGCCAGCTTCGCCCCGGCCGCTGGAGGGGACCGCACCACCGACGGGTATTCCAACATCGTCATCAACATTCCCGGTGGCACCAGTACGATCGCCTTGAGGGCCATCGCCCTGAACAATGATGGCAACGAGGTCTGGGCGCTGGAGAACGTGGAGGTGCGCGGCGACCTCTGCCGCCCCATTTATTACTCCAGGGCCAGCGGAAGCCAGAACACAGCGTCATGGAGCACCACCCGCACGGGTGCGGCCAGCGCGGTCACCTTCGACCGAAATGCCACCGCCGTCGTGCAGACGGGGCACACGGTGACCGCCGCGGCCTCCACGTGGACCCTCTACAACCTGACCGTGGAGACCGGCGGCAGCGTGGTGATGGGCACGGTTAGCCTGGACCACTACGGCACGGCGCTGACCAACAACAACAGCTTCACCACCACCACCGGGGCCGTCACATTCCGGAACCCGGGAGCGGTCACCCTCGGCGGATCGGCCACCTACGACCTCTATGACCTGACGGCGAACAATGCGGATGTGACCCTGACCACGAGCCTGCTGCGCATCCGACGCACCCTTGACATGACCAACGGGGGCACATTCAATGCCAACAACAGCGGCAACCCTGCCCGTGTGCTTGAGCTCAACAGCGATGCCAACGGCACCGGCCGCATCGGCCCCATGAGCGCCGGCCCCAGCTTTACCGGCCAGATCACGATGGAGCGTTACGTTCCGGGCGGTGTCACCAACTGGCGCCTGATCAGCGCCCCCACGAACAACAACACACTGAGCAGCCTGGAGGACGACTTCGTCACCGCGGGCTATCCCGCCAGCCAGTTTCCCGCCTTCGACAGCCCGCCAGGCAGCAACATCCTGTGGCCGAGCATCCGCACGTACAACGAGTCCAATGCTGGGGCCGCCCTCACGGACGGTCTCACGGGGGCCACGGGGGATAACATGGTGATGGGCATGGGCCAGGGCTTTGCGGCCTGGAGCGGCACGACCTTGACCACCACGGTACCCTTCACAATCGACCTGCGCAGCTCAGCCCGCAACGGCATCACTCCCTTGAACCTGCCGGTCACTTTCACCAATACGGGCAACAGTGCTGTCGACGGTTGGAACCTTGTGGGCAACCCCGTTCCAAGCCCCATCGACTGGAGCCTGTTGTCCCGCACAAACGTGGACAACTTCTATTACGTGTTCGACCCGGTCAGCGGCAACAATGCGGCTTGGGATGAAGGCCTTGGTCTGAGCATCCCCAGCGGAGCGCTGAACGGGAACATCCAGAGCTTCCAGGGCTTCTGGGTGAAGGCGAACGGTGCCTCCCCCGCCTTGTCGGTCGAGGAGAACGACAAGGTGCTCGACCTGAACGGGGGCGGCCTCTTCGGTGGCAACCAATCGGGTGCACAGCCGATGTTCCGCCTGGAGCTCACCTCCGCAATGAACTCCTTCCGGGACGAGGCCCTGGTGCACTTCGGCACGGGGACACCGGCAAGTGGTGATGCGCACGACCTCGTGAAATTCACCTTCAGCCACCCCGAGGCGCCCCAGATCATGAGCCGCACCAGCGACGGCCGGGAC
>CAZUNW010000002.1:34423-36341 GCA_964621425.1 uncultured Chryseobacterium sp.
AACGCGTGGGGCGAGATCACCAGCGACATCAGCATCGAAGTGCCCATCGACGTGGGCATGACCGGCACTTACACTGTGCGTGTGTTCGATGCCATGGGCATCATGGGGCAGACCTGCCTCGTATTGGAGGACCTGCAGACCGGCCAGAGCATCACGCTGAGCGAAGGGGCCACTTACTCCTTCACCGCCGATGCCAATGACCCCGTTCTGCCTGCCCGGTTCGTGGTCCGTGCCACGGCGCCCGTGCAGCACATCCTCACCAACGTCTCCTGCCAGGGCGCCACCGATGGATCGGCCACCGCCATCGGCGCAGGCACCGGCCCCTGGGACTACACCTGGGCCACGGACGATGGCACGGTGCTCTTCACGCAGAGCCAGGAGAACGGTGCGGGCCAGATCGGCCAGCTGCCGGCGGGTGACTACTTGGTGACCGTCAGCAGCAACAGTGGTTGCGGTGCGCTAACGCATGCCTTCCGGATCGATGAGCCAGCGGCACTGGACGCCACCCTTGCTGCCACGGCAACGACCTGCAGCGTAGCGGTTGACGGCGCCATCGACCTTGCCGTAATGGGCGGCACCGGTCCCTACACCTACGCCTGGAGCAACGGCGCCTCCAGCGAGGACCTCACCGGCCTTGCAGCCGGGGCTTATGCCGTATCCATCGTGGACGCCAACGGCTGCAGTTTCCAGACCACCACCATCAACGTGACCGATGGCAGCGGCCCCGGTGCGGACTTCCTGCCCAGCACCACCGCGGCCCTCATCGGCGAGCCCATCGCGTTCTTCAACCTCGGCACCTGGGGCGCGGATGTCGAATGGGACCTGGGCGACGGCACCACCACCACCGAGGTGGAGCCCACCCACACCTACACCGTACCCGGCACATACACGGTGACCCTGACCACCACTGTGGGCGCATGCTCCGCTTCCACCAGCCAGCAGGTGGTGATCGATGCCACAACGGGCATCGCCCCCCCGAAGGAGGACCTGGCCCGCGTTTGGCTGGACAACGAGCATGTAGTGGTCGATCTGGCGCAGCAGCGTGCGGATGAGGTTGTCATCACCGTGCTGGACGGTGCTGGCCGCGTTGTTGCCGAGCGCCGCTCCCGCCTCAACGCAGGACGCGAGCGCATCCCGGTGGACCATGTGGCCGGTGGCGTGATCCTGGTGCGCCTGCTCACCAACAGCAGCAGCCGGACCTATCGTCTGCCCCTCGCACGCTAGACCGCGAGCCCATGCAGGAGGCCTCCCGCATCGGGGGGCCTCCTGCTTTTGGCCCATTTCCGATGCCACCCGGCCGCTTGCCTGAAGCCATCCCCTTGGGGCAAGGAGCCGGTGCACGCCTGCGGATAGGTCTCTGGACCTCAGGCATGTCCCTTGATCACCATGCGCACACGGCATCTGTGCACCGCGCTGGCCGGTCCAGGAGCAGCTGGCACGGAATGCGAAGGCCGCCCCTTCCAGGGCGGCCTTCGTATCATGCAGGGTAACGGTCGACTCAGTTCAACTCGTCATACTGGAGTTTGAAGTCCGGGTCGTCCATGAAGTGCTCCTTACCCAGGTTGATGGTGGTGCGGGCGCTATCACGCTGCCCCTTGGTGCTGAGCAACTCGGAGTAGCGGATGAGGGCATTCTTCAGCAACTTCTTCTGGTCGTCAGGCAGGGACCCCGTGTCCGCATTGAGCGCGGCCTTGGCGTATTCCTTCATGCTGAGGTCGCCCTCCTTTGCCAGGTTGCTCTTGTACTGGCACAGCGCCAGCATGATCCATGCCCCGGGGTTCTCCGGGTAGTATCCAACCATGCCGTCGAAGAGCTGCTTGGCCTTGCTGAAACTGCCCTCCTCGTAGAAGTTCTCCCCCTGCTCCATGCTCATCTGGTTCAGGTCGGCCCAGAAGTCCTCGTAGTTGGCGAAGAACTC
>CAZUNW010000003.1:0-12789 GCA_964621425.1 uncultured Chryseobacterium sp.
GGTCGCGTTCCTTGAGCACCTCCGCCTCCTTCTTGTGCTTGTACAGCGCCATCTCGATCGACGTGTGGATATCGATCTCCTTGAACGGCTTGATGATGTAGCCGTAGGGCTGTGTGACCTTGGCCTTGTTGAGGGTGCTCTCGTCGGCGTAGGCGGTCAGGAAGATCACCGGGATGTTGGTCTCCTGGCGGATCTGGGTGGCCGCCTCGATGCCGTTCATCTCCCCCTTGAGCATGATGTCCATGAGGATGATGTCGGGCTGGGCCTCGACAGCCAGTTTCACGGCCTGTTCGCCCGTGGCGGCTGCGCCCACGACATTGTAGCCCAGCTTTTTGAGGCTGTGCTGGATGTCCTTGCTGACAATGCTCTCGTCCTCAACGACAAGGACATTGGTCTGGGCCATGAGCGCTCACTACTTGATGCGTTCAAAAGTAAGCAAATAGCGCACCCCGGGAGGCGAATGGCGCTCCATGCGCGCATCGAGCTGTTCGGCCAGTGTGGACACCAACTGGAGGCCGAGGTTGGCATCGCGCGCCTGGTCGAACCCCGCGGGAAGCCCTACGCCATCATCGGCCAGCTCGATGGAAACCGCACCGGGCGTGCTCGCAAGACGCACGGTGATGCAGCCGCGCGCACCGTCCGGGTAACCGTGTTTCAGGGCGTTGCTGATGAGCTCATTGAGGATGAGGCCGCAGGGGATCGCCTGGTCGAGCACCAGCTCCACCGGGTGCAGGTCCAGGCGCAGGTCAACCTTGCCGTGCAGGCTGTAGCTGAGCATCAGGTTGCGCGCCAGTCGCTCGATGTACGTGGCCAGGTCCACGCTGCTGAACGTCTTGTTCTGGTATAGGCTTTCGTGGATGAAGCTCATGGACCGGATGCGGTCCTGGCTTTCGCGGATGAGGTCCAGCATGCGGGCATCGTGGCCCACGTAAGCCGTCTGCAGGTTAAGGATGCTGCTGATGATCTGCAGGTTGTTCTTGACGCGGTGGTGCACCTCCTTGAGCAGCACCTCGTTCTCGCGGAGGCGCTCCAGCAGCTGCTTCTCGGCCTCCTTCTTAAGGGTGATGCCGTAGGCCAGGCAGCTGATCTCCCCCACCCTTCCATCCACGTGGATGGGGTTCAGGAAGTTCTCCACCCAGCGCATGCGGCCGTCCTTGTGCACCATCTCCACCTCGAACTGGCAGGGCCTGTCTTGCAGTGTGGCCTCGAAATAGGCGCGCACGGCAGCGCGTTCGGACTCAGGCACGCGCGGCAACACGCGGTCCAGGAAGGGCTCGCCAAGCTTCGGGTCGTGGTCCAGCGCCTCGATGCAGCTGTTGCGGAAGTGGTCGTTGAAGGAGGTGAGCCGCAGCTGCTCGTCCAGCGTCCACACCATCATGTTGGCACTGTTCTCGAAGATGGCCGCCAGGCGCGCTGCCTGGTCACGCATTGTGCGCTGCGCGAGCTTCTGGCCCGTGATCTCGTGCCCCACGCCGAACACCTCGCGTACCGTGCCGTCGGGACTGAACACCGGGCTCAGGAAGATCTCGTTGCTCACATACCCCCCCTGTACATCGTGCAGTTCGGTCTCGAAGCGCAGCTGTTCGCCGGCAAAGGCCTTGCTGTATTTCTCCTCCCAGAAGGCGTGGTAGCGGCCATCGGCAAAGCGCGCCCGAGGCCTGTTGATGTCGCGGTTGACCTGGGGGCGGGCGCCATAGAGCCGTTCCACCATGTCCGCGTAGCCCTTGTTGAAGCTGGTGAGGGCGATGCGGTTGTCCACGCTCCAGAACATGTGCTCGCTGCTCTCGAAGAGCGCACGCATCTTGGCCTGCTGCTCCTCCGCCTGTCCTCGGGCCTCCTGTTCGCGCGTGACGTCCCTGAAAATGCCGCGGACGGCGACGACCTCCCCGTTCATGCGGCGGACGCTGAGGTTGCCCTCCACCACCACGCGGCGACCGTCCTTCGCACGGAGCATGGTGGTAAGCGGGCCGCCACCCTCCCTGGTCACCTGCTCCAGCTTCGCCTCATAGGTGGCGCGGCTGTAGGGATCAACCACATCCCACAGGGAAAGACCCTCCGCATCGCTGTGGCCGAGGGTTTCACACCAGGCGCGGTTGACGTACTCAAAGCGGCCATCCACCCTCACGCTCTGAATCAGGTCGGTGGCGTTCTCGAAGAGGTCCCGGTATCGCTCCTCGCTGGCGCGCATCGCCTCCTGATCGCGCTTGGATTGCGTGATGTCCCTGCTCACGCCCATACTCCCCATCAGCACTCCCTGGTCGTCGTAGAGGCGCGAGGCTGCAAGGAAGGCGTGGAACACCTGGCCGCCGCTGTCCACATTGCGCACCTCTCCGGCGAAGGCCCCGTGTGCGTTGAGCTCCGCCTGGATGTTCTCGTAGGCGGCCTGATCCGCGTACAACATGCGGGCCGGCTGACCGATCACATGGATGGGCTCGTGACCGAAGCGTATGGTGGCGGCCGGATTGAACTCCGTGATGATGCCCGCATCATCCACGGCGATGATCATGTCCAGGGAGCTGTCCACAAGACCACGGGCGAAGCGGCGCGATCGCTTGAGCTCGTCCTGTGTGCGCCTGTGCTCCATGATCTCCTGCCGCAGCACAAGGTTCACCTCCTCGGCCATCTGCGCGCGGATGCTGGTCTGCACGGTGGCCCGGACGCGGGCTGGATCTTGCAGGTGCACCTGGATGGCGGGCGCGCCCTCGTGGAAGGTGGGCGACGCGGAGAGGAGCAGTGGCACGGAATTCCCGTCGCCACGGAGGAACCGCAACTCCACCGCAGGGGCCGCACCCGGCGGGGAATCCCCGGCAAGGTGGGCGTCCAGCTGGGCGCGATGGGCGCGATCGACCAGTTCGGCGAAAAGCAGGGCTGTGAGCGGGCGGCCAACGAGCTGTTCCGCGGCGGGATTGGCAAAGCGCACCGTACCTCCCTGCAGGATGAGGATCCCGTCGGGGAGCTGTTCCACCAGGCGCCTGTAGTTGTCCAACAGCGCGCGCTGCTCCAGCTCGGCCTGCACCTGTGCGGTGCGGTCGATCATGGTGCCCTCGATGGTGGTGACCCCACCATCGTGCTTGTTCAGGTAGACATTCTCCAGCACATGGACGATGCGGCCCGTGTAATGGCGGAGGCGAAGCGTATAGTTGATCAGGAAGCCGCGCTCGGTGAGCTCCTTGACAAAGTGCTCACGGTCCTTCTCCTCGTGGTAGAGCGCCCGTGCATTGATACGCATCAGGGAGTCCCGGTCAGGATAGCCCAGGATGCGGGCCATCGATGCATTGCATTCCAGGAAACGCCCATCGGTGGCGGTCCGGTAGAAGCCGGCCATGTTGCGGCTCACCAGGTCATCGTACTGGCGACGCAGGTCCAGGTAGGCCTTACCCAGCTCCTGCATGCGCAGGTCCTCCGCTCCGCCAATGCCGCTCATCGGCATTAAACATAAGTCAGCTTGCGCCGGGATGGAAGCATGCGCCTCAAGGCGTCTCTGTTCCAACCTCGTAGGGCGGGGGGACCTTGGACCCGTCGATCTTGACCTCGTGGCCGTCCTTGTAGCGGATTGTGAGCAGCAGCTGGCCGTCCGGCGACCAATGTTCGAAATCGCCCTGCTGGAGTCCCACGGAATACCGCCCCTCCAACCGAAGCTGGCCATTGGGCCACCACCATCTGTGCTTCCCGTTGGGTTCTCCGCCCACGAAGGAACCTTCAAAACTGCGTCGCCCGCCGGCGTAAGTGTGCTTCCACTCACCCTCCTTCAAACCCTCCTTGTAGGCACCCTCCTCCGTGTGGTCGCCCACCTTGTAGGTCCACGGACCCTCGCGCCTGCCGTCGATGTACTCACCCTGGGTGATGACATTCCCCTCCTCATCATATTCCACCGATGCACCCTCTTCGCGGCCCTTGCGGTAGTTCTCCTCGCGGTGCAGGCGGCCCGCTTCGTAATACCATTTCCACAGGCCCTGTGCGAGGCCGGCCTGGTAACGTCCCTTTTGTTCCACGGCGCCGCTTCGATGATAGAAGGTCCAATCACCCTCGCGCTTGCCATCCTTGTAGGGTCCTTCTGCACGTTTCTCCCCCGTGGCATAGTACTCCGTCCAGTCGCCCTGTGGAACACCGCGCTCGTCCACCGGGCCCTTCCTTAAAAGGCGGTCATCCGCGTATATGGCCGATGAGCGGACCAAGCCCTGTTCATCGAACTCCCGGAACAGGCCTTCGCGGCCGCCCTGCTTGCTGTAGCTGCCTATGCTCGCCACCCGGCCATTGGCATGGTAGGTGTTCCTGATGCTTAACGTCATGGCCGCCCGCGATCCGGTGTCGACCTGGTCCTGGTCATACTTGACCATCTGCTTCAGGCTGCCTGCTGCATCATATTCCTTGTAGATCCCCTGCCTTTTGCCGTCCACATAGATGCATTCCCATTGCACCTTCCCGTTCGCATGGAACGCCTTCCAGGGGCCCTGCTTCAGGCCATTGCCATCCAAACGGTTGATCTCCTCCCGTTTACGGAGCATGCCACCGCCATAGGTCAGCAGGGCCACAAGCCGCCCATCCTCTGCGAACTCCTGTCCGCGGCCTTCCTCCTTTCCGGCAATGAAGGGAACCACCTTATGGATCCGTCCATTGGCGTGGAAATAGGTGCTGTTGCCCTGATGCAGGTCATCCACGAAGAGTTCCTCGGTGAGCAATGCACCCGTGGGATCGAACTTCCGGAGTGGACCGTTCTTTCGGCCATCGGCGTAAAGGATGGTCGAACTGAGCCAACCCTCGGGAGCATAGAACTTCCAGATGCTGTCCAGTTGGAACCGCTTGCGTCCTCCCTCGGACCGCAGCACGCCGTTGTCGTAGTAGGTTTTCCAATACCCCTCGGGCTTGCCGGCCACCAACATGCCCTCGCTGCTGATCGTGCCATTGGGATGCCGGTATTGCTGGAAGCCGTCCTGGGCAGCTGCCACGAAGGTGCGGCACAGGACCCACACCACCATGATCACAGCTGTTCCTGACCGCATTGGTTTTATTGAATTGTTTAAAGGAATGGATGATATAGTATAGGCTGTTGATCCTGTGGATGATCCCGATCAGCCGGGCTTGCATGTTCGGGTTATCAAAAGTAGTTCACGCCGGGAGCGTCCGGTGTTGATCTGCGCTGCCTCTGGGTCCCTTGACCAGGTTGAGGTTGTGCCCCTGTATGCACGATCGTGGAGAACCACCGTCCGAGGATGCTGTGCAGATCCCATGGTCCGTGGCCGGTGCCGCCATGGTGGGTTCGCCCGTGCAGATCATTGGAGAAGATGGACTTGCTGTTGACGATCCGATCGCCTATGGCGGCGTTGACAACTTGTGCCGGATGGGTTGAGCGTGCCCGGAATGAACCTTTTTCCACAGCGATCCACAGGAGGATCGTGCAGAACCTGCTCCCGGTATCTTTGAAGCATGGCTCAACGCATTGCCATCGGCAGCGACCATGCCGGTGTGGACCTCAAAGGGGTCGTCAAGGACCACCTGGCCGCCAGGGGGATGCAGGTGGTGGACAAGGGAACGCACAGCAAGGACAGTGTGGACTACCCGGACCACGCCCATGCGGTGGCCGAAGCGGTGGCCATGGGTGAGGTGGAACTCGGCGTCCTGATCTGCGGCAGCGGCAATGGTGTGGCCATCACGGCCAACAAGCACCGTGGTGTGCGGGCAGCCCTGGCCTGGCTACCTGAGCTGGGTGGTCTGGCTCGGGCGCACAACGACGCCAACATTCTTGCCCTCCCGGCCCGGTTCATCAGCACGGAACAGGCACTGTCCATCGTGGACGCTTTCCTGGATGGCCGGTTTGAGGGCGGAAGGCACCAGGGCCGTGTCCACAAGATCGAGCTGGCATGAGCCTGCGCCGCATCGCCTTATCCGTCCTCTACGGAACGTGCGCCGTGCTTCATGCGCAGGTGGACAGCGCTGCATGGCGTTACGGCAACACCATCACGTCGGAGGACCTCATGCGCCACCTGCGCGTGCTGGCCAGTGATGCCTATGAAGGCAGGGACACGGGTCAGCGTGGGCAGAAGATGGCGGCGGCCTACCTCCGCGAGCAGTTCAAGGCCTTTGGTATCCCGGAAGTGCCCGCTGCCGCTGAGCGCGGCCTGGTGGAGGGCTACTACCAACCCTTCACTCTGGAGATGCGCCGTCCGGGGGGCATTGTGGTGAAGGTGGAGGGAACACCATACCGGTTCATGGAGGGCATGTTCTATTTCACCGAGCGGCTGGAGCAGGACCTGCTTACGCAGGAAGTGGTGGTGATAGCAGCACCACCCGGCGCCCCGGCGACCGACCTGTTCGGTGGACAGGATCTGAAGGGCCGCGCGGTGCTGGTGCTGGATCGGGGCGGGGACGACGGCCTGTTGGACCGCATGCGGGAGCTGGCAACAGTGGCAGAGGCTGGCGGGGCATCGGTATTGCTTCTCGCCCCATCGGACTATGCCGGTGTAAGGGACGCCTGGGGCCACTACATCTCCGGGGCCCGGATGCGCCTGGCCGGATCGGCCAGGGAAGAGCGGCGTGGAAGGCGGGACGGTTCCAACGCCATGCAGGTGATCGTGGCTGGACCACAACTGGCCGCTGACCTGGTGCAGCGTACGGGTCTGGACCCCGCACGCTTGGGCAGGCAGGCCAGGCGGAAGAAGGTGGTCGCCATGGCTGCCGTGGACATTGTGTTCAATGCCACCCCCTTGGTGAGCAAGGTGATCAGCGAGAACGTCCTGGGCTATGTGGAGGGAGGCGACCTGAAGGATGAGCTGGTCGTGGTGACGGCCCACTACGACCACATCGGGGTGGAAGGGGGTGAGGTGTACAATGGCGCGGATGATGATGGCAGTGGTACCGTGGCTCTGCTGGAGATGGCGGAGGCCTTTGCCCGGGCGAAAGCGGAGGGCCATGGTCCACGGCGCAGCATCCTCTTCATGCCGGTGAGCGCCGAAGAGAAGGGCCTGCTGGGGTCGCAGTACTACAGCGAGCACCCTGTGTTCCCCCTGGAGCGCACCATTGCCGACCTCAACATCGACATGATCGGCCGGCGCGATAGTGCCCACGCCGAGGGGCCTGCCTATGTGTACGTTATCGGCAGTGACCGCATGAGCACCGAGCTGCACACCATCAACGAGCAGGCAAACACCGCCTATACCGGTCTGGAGCTCGATTACACCTTCAACGCACCGGAGGACCCCAACCGGTACTACTACCGCAGCGACCACTACAACTTCACCCGCAACGGTGTACCAGCCATCTTCTACTTCAGCGGGGTGCACGAGGATTACCACGGTCCCGGCGACGAGGTGGACAAGATCCTGCCCGAGCTGCTGCAGCAGCGGTCACGCCTGGTGTTCCACACGGCTTGGGCCCTCGCCAACCGGCCGGAGCGCATCGTGGTGGACCGCCCCGAGGGCGGCAAGTGAAGCCCCTCAGGCGGGTTCGTCGAGCAGGTCCTGTACGAAACGGTGCAGGTTGCGCTTGAAATGCGCATGGTGCTCGCCAGTACCGGGTCCGTAAAAGCCGGTGTGGATACGGCGCACCTGACCCTTGCGGTCGATGAAGATGCAGGTGGGGTAGCTCAGCACGTGCTCGAGGAAGGGCAGTTTGGCGCTGGCCACGTCCTTGCCGGCCTTGCCGGCGTGGAGGATGGGATATTCCAGGCCAAGCCTGTCCCTGAACTGGCGAAGGGCCTGAACAGCGCGGTCATCCTCGTGCTTTTCGAAGGCCACCGCGATCACCTCCAGGCCTTTTTGGCCGTGCGCGGCCAGGAGTTCCTGCAGCACCACGCTCTCATCCACGCAGTTCGGGCACCAGCTGCCCATCACCTGCACCAGCAGCACCTTGCCGCGGAAGCGTGCGTCCAGGGGACTCACCACGCCACCGTCGATCGAGGGGAAGCGGAAGTCCACCATGGCATGGCCCTCCTTCAGGAAGGTGAGCGAATCCGGGTGGCGCAGGCGGTAGTCCCCATCACGCACGGCGGCCCAAGGCTCCTCCCAGTGCGTGCCGCTCCAGAAGCGGCCCACCAGGCTGTCGTTGCGCAGCTGTGCCTTGAAGAGGAAGGCGTGCGTTCCGTCGAAACAGGAGAGCTTCAGGGAGTCGCCCGCCATGGCGCCATCCAGGAAGCGGTAGTCCCCGGTCTCTGTGGCAAAGGTGCCCGCGAGCGAAGGCCCCAGTTGCTTGAATAGCCCCAGCGCGTCATAAGCGGCGTCGGTGCCCGGGCTGAACACCGCGTGCCACTGCCCGGTTACGTCGGCGGCGGGTTCCGCTGCACCCGGGAAGCGCGCCGCTGCGCCGGCGCTGGCGGTGAAGGCGATCCGGTGGTCGGGGCCCTTCAGGTGGTTGTACCAATGCCCCTGGATCGTGCAGTCGTTCACCACCCGTCCCCGGAACTCCGAGTCGAACAATGGCATGCGCACGCGGATGGAGTCGCCTCGCAGGCTGATGTCGTCCACGGCGATGCGTTCCTCGCCGTTGCGCACCACCATGTGCCATCCGGCACTGTCCCGCGCCAGGTCGAAGAGGAAGGGGAGCTCTTGTCCGCTCAGGTCGAGCGCCATGCGCCAAGGGCCTGTACGCGGCGTGGGCGGCGCGGTGCCACAGGCGAACCAGCACAGGCCGGCCAGGAGGATCAGCGCGGGTGGCGGTGTGCGCATGGCTGCTGGATGGCCAAAGCTAACCGCCGCCGCGGTCCGTGCGGGGCGCCCTACAGGTCGAACTTGATCCCCTGGGCCAGCGGCAGCTTGGTGCCGTAGTTGATGGTGTTGGTCTGCCGGCGCATGTAGGCCTTCCAAGCGTCGCTGCCACTCTCGCGGCCGCCGCCCGTTTCCTTTTCGCCGCCGAAGGCGCCGCCGATCTCCGCGCCGCTGGTGCCGATGTTCACGTTGGCGATGCCGCAGTCGCTGCCGGCGGCGCACAGGAAGCGTTCCGCCTCGCGCAGGTCCAGCGTCATGATGGCGCTGCTGAGGCCCTGCCGCACGTTGTTCTGGATGGCGATGGCCTCCTGCAGATCGCCGCTGTAGCGCAACAGGTACAGGACTGGTGCGAAGGTCTCCTCCTGCACGATGGCCATATCTGGCCGCGCCTCAACGATGGCGGGCCGCACGTAGCAGCCGCTCGCGTGCTCACCGCCCTGCAGCACACCACCCTCCACGGCGAGCGTACCGCCCTGCTGTGCAGCAGCTGCGAGTGCGCGTTGGTAAGCCGCCACGGCGTCGGTGTCGATCAGCGGGCCCACATGGTTGCGCTCGTCGAGCGGGTCGCCGATGCGCAACTGCTGGTAGGCCCGCACAAGCTTCTGCTTGAAGGCGTCGTACACCGCATCATGGATGATGAGGCGCCGCGCCGCGGAGTACTCCAGGTCGGCCTTGTCGCTGATGATGATCGCATTGTTGCCGCCGAGTTCGAGGAGCGAGCGCCCCAGGCGTTCGCCCACGGCGGCGCCCACGGCTTTGCCCATGCGGGTGCTGCCTGTGGCGCTGACCAGCGGCACGCGTTCGTCACGGCTCATCCACTCACCCACCTCGCGTCCGCCGTTCAGCAGGCAGCTTACGCCCTCGGGCACCCCGTTGCGCTTGAACACCGTGGCCGTGATGTGCTGGCACGCGATGCTGCACAGGGGTGTCTTCTCGCTCGGCTTCCAGAGGGTGACATCGCCGCATACCCAGGCCAGGGCCGTGTTCCAACTCCACACGGCGACCGGGAAGTTGAAGGCGGTGATGACGCCCACGAGGCCGAAAGGGTGCCACTGCTCGTACATGCGGTGGTCGGGCCGTTCGCTGTGCATGGTGAGCCCATGCAGCTGGCGGCTCAGGCCCACGGCGAAGTCACAGATGTCGATCATCTCCTGCACCTCGCCCAGGCCTTCCTGGTAGCTCTTCCCCATCTCGTAACTCACCAACTTGCCAAGCGCCTCCTTGTGCGTGCGGAGCTCCTCGCCCAGCTGGCGCACCACCTCCCCGCGCTTGGGAGCCGGCCAGGTGCGCCACGCGGCGAAGCCTTGCTGCGCGGTGGCGATGACGTGGTCGTACTCGGCCCGCGTGGCCGTTCGCACCTGCCCGATCAACGCGCCGTCCACGGGGCTGTGGCTGTCCAGGGTGGCGCCTTCGCTGCGCATCCAATTGCTGCCGGTGGACACGCCCGGGTTGATGTCCTGGACGCCGAGGGTGCGCAATAGGTCGGTGATGCGGTTGGCAGGGATGGTGTATGTGGCCATGGGGTGGGAAAAAGGGCGGCAAAAGTACGTAGGGGCCTTGGCGGTTGGCGGTGACCTTGGGCAGTGGTTAAAGGCCGCCCATCGGCCCGGGCGGGCAGCAAACCGCATACATCGCTGAAAATCAGCTGGTTGTGTCGTAATAAAAACAGGGCCTCCAATTAGGCTCGGTTGCACGAACGCCCCCCGCCGACAGGTGTACCACTAGCGACGCCCTCCGAATGCATCCAGGGGCAGAAAAGCGGCCTTGTCAAGCCGAGGCCTTCCTGAAGATAATGAGTGAGCTTGAGGTGGGGCGCTTTGTCAACAGGCTCATGGTGTTTGACCATGTACCGAGGATGATGCCGGTGATAAGTGCCGCCAATGGTCCACGCCCTGCGTAGCGCTCGCTCAGCATGGCGATGTAGGGGGCGTCCATCCACATGCGGTGTGTGCCAATGGGCTCAAATCCGTGCTGGATGAACAGCCTCTTCACGTCAGTGCGCCGAAAATGGGACAGGTGGCGCGGCACATCGTAAGCCGCCCAAGTGGACCCATAGTGAGCCTGATCCCAGCATTCACGGTCGGGCACAGCCACCAGCACCACCCCCTCGTCGGCGGTGAGGGCGTACAGGCGTTTAAGGGTGCCTCGCAGGTCGGGCATGTGCTCAAGCACGTGCCAGAGGGTGATGACGTTGAAGTGTTCCCTGGCGGGCACCTGCTCCAGGGTGGGCACCACTTGCAGGGCGTGGTTGGCGATGGCTTGTTCCCGTGCCACAAGGGCGGGCTCCACCCCGGTCACCGCGTAACCCTTCCGCTTGAGGTGACCCAGGAACTCCCCTGTACCACACCCAACGTCCAGCACGCGGCCGGAGGTACGATGGTGGGCCACCAGGCGGTGTTTGCGCCCGAGGGCCCAGCGACGTGCGCCGTGGTACAGCAGGTCGGCCAGGGAACGCTTGGTGTTGCTGTGGCTGATGTAATCCGGGCTTTCGTAGTACCGGGGTAGTTCAGTGCCAGCGGGCCGCGGGTTGGTGAAGCGGAAGCCGCAGGCCGGGCAGTCGACCAGTTGGAACTCCTCGTGGGTAATGGAGTGGTCCTTCGCCCGGATCGCTGGCTGGGGGTCAGTAGCCCCACAGACCGGGCAGGTGGACAGGGTTTCGGGGGTGGTGGGTTCCACGTGGAACGATCGGTTGGTCAACGGCCCAGGTAAACGAGCAAAACACTGATATCGGCCGGGGAAACCCCGCTGATGCGGCTGGCCTGTCCCAAGGTGCTTGGGCGGATCCGGTGCAGCTTTTGGCGGGCCTCCATGCTAAGCGAGGTCAGCCGGTGATAGTCCATGTCCATATCCAGTGGAACCTGTTCGAGGCGGGTCATCCGATCCGCCAGATCACGCTCCCGCTCCATATAGCCTTCGTACTTGACCTGGATCTCCACTTGTTCCACCGCCTCGTCCGCCAGATCGCCTGCATCCTTGCGCCAGGCCTGGCACCCCTCGAACAACGGTTCGAGGTCTGCAAAGGTGAGCTGGGGCCTGGTAAGCAGTTCGAACAGGCGTGGGCGCTGTTTCACGGGTGTTGTTCCACGTGGAACGATCACGGCGTTGGCTGCGTCCGTGGAGGCGCTTTCCGCCCTCAGCGCTTCCACCAGGGTCGCTGCGAGGGCTTGCTTGCGTTCGGCCCGCCGCATGCGCTCTGCACTGGCCAGGCCCAGGGAGTAACTCCGCGGGGTAAGGCGCAGGTCGGCATTGTCCTGGCGCAACAAGATGCGGAACTCCGCCCGGCTGGTGAACATCCGGTAGGGTTCTTCCGTGCCCTTGGTGATCAGGTCATCCACCAAGACCCCGATGTAGGCCTCGTCGCGGCCAAGGACGAACGGCTCTTGTTCGCGTACCCCAAGATGAGCGTTGATGCCGGCCATCAGACCCTGGCAGGCCGCCTCTTCGTATCCAGTTGTGCCGTTGATCTGCCCAGCGAAGTAGAGCCCGGCCACCGGTTTGGTCTCCAGGGTGTGCTTCAGTTGGGTGGGGGGGAAGTAGTCGTATTCGACTGCGTAGCCCGGACGGAACATCCGGGCATTCGCGAAGCCCGGGATCTTGCGCAACGCAGCCAGCTGCACCTCTTCCGGCAGGCTTGTACTGAAGCCATTGATGTAGGTCTCCACCGTGTCCCAGCCCTCTGGTTCCACGAAGACCTGATGCCGGTCCTTGTCGGCGAATCGGTCGATCTTATCCTCGATGCTGGGACAGTAACGAGGGCCGATGCCGCGGATGCGTCCGTTGAACATCGGGCTGCGGTCGAAGCCGGTGCGCAGGATGTCGTGCACCTCCGGGCTGGTGTAGGTCATCCAGCAACTGAGCTGCCTTTCCAATGCGCGGGTATTGGTGCCGTAGCTGAACTTGCCGGGCTTTTCATCCCCCGGCTGTTCCTCCATGGCGCTATAGTCCAGGCTGCGGCCATCCACCCGTGGCGGCGTGCCGGTCTTCATGCGGCCGGCCTCGAAGCCCAACTCCACCAATTGCTCGGTAATGCCGTGGCTGGCCTTTTCGCCCGCCCGTCCGCCACCCAGCTGGCGCTCGCCGATGTGCATCACCC
>CAZUNW010000003.1:12799-23810 GCA_964621425.1 uncultured Chryseobacterium sp.
TTCATGAAGGTGCCGCTGGTGAGCACCACGCTGCGGCATGCAATGCGCATGCCCAGGCCCGTTACCACTCCACACACCCGCCCTCCCTCGATCACCAAGCGGTTCACCGTGTCTTGCCAGAAGTGTACGTTGGGGGTCTGTTCGAGGAGCCTGCGCCATTCGGCGGCGAACAGGTTGCGGTCGTTCTGTGTGCGCGGGCTCCACATGGCGGGGCCTTTGCTCCGGTTCAACATGCGGAATTGCACCGCGCTGCGGTCGCTCACAATGCCGCTGTAGCCCCCCAACGCGTCGACCTCCCGCACGATCTGGCCCTTGGCCACGCCGCCCATGGCAGGGTTGCAGCTCATCTGGCCGATCACCCCCATGTTCATGGTGACCAACAGCACCTTGGACCCCAGGTTGGCTGCTGCTGCCGCCGCTTCGCAGCCGGCGTGACCGCCCCCCACCACCACGACGTCATAGGTATCCACAATGCTCATGGCTGGATCGTGGAAAACCCGGTGTGTTCCACGTGGAACGATCGTGAATAACCCTCCGCACAGCGAAGGGGGTTGTCGATGGTAAGCGTGGCGCGCATGGCAGGAAAGGCCGTTGGATCAACGGCTGTGATAGAAGAGCAGGCTGGCCTTGCCCAACGTGTGTGCATGGATGGTGAAGCCGACCACGGCGGCGGTGCTGTCGGCCCCGAGGCCCAGCCGCTCTACGTCCAGGGCATGGACGGTGAGCACATACCGGTGAAGACCATGCCCGGGAGGGGGGCAGGGCCCCCCATATCCCTGGATGCCATAGTCCGTGCGGCTTTGCACGGCACCGTTCGGCAGGCCGGGCATTCCAAGGGTGCCCGCTCCCGTGGGAAGACCCCGCACATCGGCCGGCAGGTCGAACACCAGCCAATGCCACCACCCACTACCGGTAGGCGCGTCGGGGTCGAACAGGGTGACGGCGAAACTCTTGGTGCCCGCCGGTGGATGCACCCAGCTCAGCGCCGGGCTGAGGTTGCGCCCGGTGCAACCGAAACCGTTGAAGACCTGATCCTCGGTGGCCTGTCCGCCGAGGTCGGAACTGCTCAAGGTGAAGGTGGGGCCCATGGTCGTTGTTGATCCCCGAAAGTACGCCGGTACCGTCATCCGGGCGTGTGCGCTCGAAGGGGGCCTATCTTCGAAGGGCGCACCATGAGCGAGGCCCCTCCCGAACCCGCACGCCAGGTCTTTGCCCTGTCGGCCATCACCACGGCCCTGCACCGCCAGGTCCTGCAGGCCACCGGCGGGCGCACCTTCTGGGTGCGGGCTGAGATCGCGGGCCTGTCGACCCGCAAGGAGCACCTCTACCTCGAGCTGGCCGAGCACCGGGACGGGAAGCGCGTGGCCGTGATGCGTGGCATCGTTTGGCGGAGCGATCACCAGCGCATCCGTGCGGCGCTCGGGGCGGATGCGGATGCGATACTGAAGGACGGCGTGGAGGTGCTGCTGCTCGCCCGGGTCAACTTCAGCCACACCCATGGCCTGTCCCTGTCCATCGACGCGGTGGACCCCTCCTTCAACCTGGGCGCTGTGGAACAGCGCAAGCAGGCCACCCTGGCCACCTTGCGCGCCGAGGGCGCCATGGAGCTCAACCGTGCCTGCCCATTGCCACGCGTCGTGCAGCACCTCGCCGTGATCACCTCGGGGGGCTCGGCGGCGCACGCGGACCTGATGCGCCACCTGGGGGAGAATGAGCACGGGTTCTGTTACCATGTGCAGCTCTTCGACAGCAGCGTGCAGGGCGACAATGCTGCTTTTGAGCTCCGGCGCGCTCTGGGACGCATTGACCCCGCGCGTTTCGATGCCGTGGTGATCATCCGCGGGGGAGGGGGTAAACTGGACCTGGAGCCCTTCAATGACCTGGGGCTGGCACGGGCCGTGGCCCGCATGCCCATCCCGGTGCTCACGGGCATCGGTCACGATGTGGACATCACCGTGGTGGACCTGGTTGCGCACCGCCACTTCAAGACGCCCACGGACGTGGCGGACCACCTGGTGGACCGAACACAGGCCTTCGTCCAGTTGCTGCTGGAGCGGATGCAGGTGCTTCGGTCGGTTGTGGCGCAGGCCCTTGTCCACCGCCACAAGGCTGTGCAGGACACGGCTTACCTGCTCACCATCGCCTCCACGGCCTGTGTGGCCCACCACCGCCGTGGAGTGGTGCAGGCAGGCACCCTGGTGCGCGCCCTGCCCCGCCGTCTCCAGCAGGTGGAGCGCCGGGGCCTGGATGCCCTTTCCGATACCCTTTCACGCGTGGTTCGCGACCGCGTGCTGACCCTGTCCGGAAGGCTGCGGGGCGTGGAACAAGCCATCCATGTGCTGCGTCCTGAGAAGTTGCTGGAACGCGGCTTTTCGATCACCCGCCGCCAGGGTGTGGCGCTGACGGACGCAGCGGACCTTCAGGAGGGCGACGAGGTGGTGACGACCTTTGCGCGGGGGAGCGTTCGCTCCACCGTCCTTTCTGTTCAACGCGATGGATGACCACGCCCTGACCTACGAAACGGCTTATGCCGAACTGGAGTCGATCATGCAGGACCTGCAGGAGGACCGGATCGGGGTGGATGAGCTCACCGTGAAGGTGAAGCGCGCGGTGGAGCTGGTGGCCTTCTGCAGCGAGCGCCTCCGGAGCACCGAGCTTGAGGTGGACCGCATCGTCAAGCAGTTGGGTCCCTCCGACGATTGAGCGGCCGCCCACAATGGGCTGTTGATCGACCGCTCCCATTCACCCTGCGGACGGCGGCCCGGCCGGGGGACCTTCGTGGCGCACCATGAGCGACCGTTCCACCATCCTTCTCCTCGACCGGCTGAAGGCGCTCGCTGCACGCAAGCAGCGGTTCGCCTACGATGTCCGTGGCAACAGCTACATCACCACCGGCATGGTGTCGCCCTACGCCCCAACACCCGGCCATGAGGAGGGTCTGGACCTGGACATCGTGCTGCGCCACGCCCTAGAGCACGATGGGGTCGTTAGCGGTGTGCGTGCCGCGGATGGCCGCATGCGCTTCACCAGCTGCCGCCTCTTCACCGATGTGCACAATGCCGTGCTGTTCGCCCGGGCGCAGCGCCAGAGCGCGGTGTACAACTGGAACCGCGAGGAGGAGGTCGCCGTGGCCCTTGAGGTCGGTTCGGCCTGAGTCTCCGCCCCGTCCACAGGCCCTCCCGCATGGCCGTCCGGGTGATCCGCGGAACGCTGTCAGGCGGGCCTCACCGAAGTGCTAATGTTGTGAGCCCCATCATGCGCCCAATCCTACCCCTGGTGTTGCTGCTGGCCGCGTGCACGGGCCCCGGCTCCCGGCAGCGATCGGCCGAACGCGGGCCCCTTGGCCGCGAGAACATGGCCTACCGCTGGGGTTCAGTGGCGTTGCAGGCCACGGCCAATGATACCGAGCGCAATCGCCCGCGCCCTCCGGTCAACAGCAGGATGCTTGCCCTTCCCATGATCGCACAGTTCGATGCATGGAGCCGGTATGACAGCGTTGCCGAGCCGGTGCACCTGCGGGTGGGCCGACGCCCCCCCAGGGAGCGCACCTTGGCCAACAAGGAGAAGGCCATCAGCTATGCGATGTGCAGGACCCTGTGCGTGGTGTACCCGGCGGACAGCAGTCTATTCCTGGAGCACCTCAAGGCCCTTGGCCACGACCCTGCCGACCGCAGCCTTGACCCCGCCACGCCCCAGGGCATCGGCAACATGGCCGCCATGAGCGTGATCGAGGCCCGCAAGGACGATGGCAGCAACATGTTCGGGACGGACCCCCGGGCCGACACCCTTTACGGCGACTACACGCATTACCGCCCGGTGAACCCGCCGGATACGATGAACGACATCGACCGTTGGCAGCCCAAGTACTTCAGCAAGGATGGCCGCCGCTGGGCCCCGCGCTGCCTCGCGCCGCATTGGGGGCACGTCCGACCCTTCGCGCTGCATAACGCAGCGCAGTTCAGGCCGCCGCCGCCGCCGGTGATGGGGGACAGCCTGCTTGAGGCGCAGGTGCGCGAGGTGGTGGCGCTTCAGGCCGCCCTCACCAATGAGCAGAAGGCGCTCGTGGAGTTCATGCGCGACGGGCCGCGCAGCGTGCAACAAGCCGGCCACTGGCTGATGTTCGCCCGCGATGTCAGTGTGCGTGATGCACACGACCTGGACCGCGATGTGGCGATGTACTTCGTGGTGACCACCGCCGCGATGGACTGCTTCATCGCCTGCTGGGATGCCAAGATGCACTACGACAACAGCAGGCCTTTCCAGCAGGTGCATGCGCTGCTGGGGGGCGAGGATATCGTGGGTTGGGCCGGCCCGCACAAGGGCATGGTGCGCATGAAGGGCCGCGACTGGAGGCCGTATTCCCCGGACGATTTCCTGTGTCCGCCCTTCCCGGCCTACCCCAGCGGGCACAGCACGGTGAGCGGTGGATGCAGCAGGGCGCTTGAGCTTTTCACTGGCAGCGACCGTTATGGGGTGGAGGTGCGCCTCCTGCCGGGCTGGCTCACCGAGCCGGGCATCACCCGCGACAGCGTTACCCTGGTCTTTCCCACCTTCAGCAGCACCGCCGAGCAGGCGGGCCTAAGCCGCGTGCTCGGCGGGTACCACATCCAGTTCGATAACGTCCACGGTTTGGAGCTGGGCCGCCGTGTGGCGGAGGTGACCTTCGCCAAGTGCAGGGCGCACCTGGAGGGTCGCATATCGCCCGGGCTTTAGGCCAGCCTGTCCTTCAGGAGGGCCAGGTACTTGTCCTCCAGCGCCCGCATGGCGTTGCGCTGGGCCTTGGTGCCATCGCGGTGCCCGAGCAGGTGCAGTAGTCCGTGCACCATCACGCGCCGCAGTTCGTGCTGGGCCGTCACCCCGAAGGTGGCCGCGTTCTCGCGCATGCGTTCATAACTGATGAGCACATCGCCACTGGCCCCGTTGCTGCTTTCCACGGGGAAGGTGATCACGTCTGTGAACGTGTCGTGGCGCAGGTAAGTGCGGTTGTAGGCCAGCAGGGCCTTGTCGCCCATGGCCACGTAGCACACCCTGTCGATGCGTGTGCCGTGGTCGGCCGCCACGCGTTGTAGCCAGCGGCGCATGCGGTCGCGCTCGCGGAAGGGATTTGGTACGTCCTGGACGAGGAAGGTGATGGCGGGCCCCATCATTCCACCGCAGGAGCGGTGCTGAAGGCCAGGGCCACGGTGGCCCCGTTGTCGGCGAAGGCGATCTCGTCGGCCAGCGCGCGCATCAGGAAGACCCCGCGACCGTGGGGTTTCTCGATGTTCTGCGGGTCGGTGGGGTCCGGCAGGTGGTCGTGGTCGAAGCCCGGCCCCTGGTCCTTGACCACGAACACGACACGGCCGTTGTTCAAGTGGTAGCCCACGGTGACCTGCTTGGAGGGGTCCAGGCGGTTGCCGTGGTGGATGGCGTTGTTGACCGCCTCGGTGAGGGCGATCAGGATGTTGCCGTAATGCGACTCATGCACATTGAGCCGGCCGCATACGTCATCGATCATCTTCTCCACCAGGGAGATGTTCTCCGCGCGGCTCGGGAATTCGATCCGCTCGGTGAACTGGACATCCTCGATCAGGGCCGTCATCGCAGGGTTCAGGGTGTGTCAAAGGTACCGAAATACTCGTTCACCCGGTCGCGGTAGTAGGGTTTGAGGCCGGCCGGAACGGTGCGGAGCAGCTCGGCCTCGCGGGCCTTGCGCTGGTGGTGATCGAAGAAGCGAGCAGGGTCCTCGGCCGGCCTGTCGCGGCCCTCGTTGCTGCTGCGCTTCTGGTCCAGTTCACGTTCGCGTTCGGCCTTTTCCGCCTCCAGCAAGCGGGTCATGATGTCCTGCTGGCGCCTCAGGGTCTCGGGCGTGATGTTCTTGTTGACGATGTCCTTTTCCTGCCGCTCCATCTGTTCGGCCAGCTTGTTGAGGCCGTTTCCGCTGCCGCTGCCGTCCTTGTTGAGCTCCTGGGCCATGCGCTGCATCTCCTTGCGGATCGCGGCCTGTTGCGCGGCGAGTTGAGCCAGTTGCTGGCTCATTCCCGGGGTCTTGCCGCCGGGGTTCTGCCGGCCGGGTTTTTCGCCCTTCTTGCGCCCCTCCTCCATGGCTTTGCGCATGGCGTCCAGTTGTTTCTGGAGCGCTTCCTGCTGCGCCTTCATCTTGGCCATGCTGGGCTTCTTCCCCTGCCCGCTTCCCGTGCCGCCGGGTTTGTTGCACTGGCCGTTGCCCTGCATCTGGCTCTGCATCTGTTGCTGCATCTGCTGAAGGGCCTCGTCTAGCAGCAGGGCCAGGTTGTTCAGTGCGGTCATGGCCTTCTGCTGGTCCTCGGTGGCCATTGGCTTGTGGCGTTCCGTGGCGCGCGCCTCGCCCAAATGCTCCAGGGCCTGGTCCATGTGGCTGTTCACGGCGTTCATCTCGCGGTTCACCGTACCCTGGATCTGTGGTACACGCTTGCTTAGGGCGAAGAGGCTGTCCTCGATCACCTTGGCATTGCCCCTTAGTTCGCGCTGTTCGCGCCCCAGGTCCAGGAAGCGCGGGTCGCGCAACTCCGTGGCGGTGATGCCCTTCATGACGCGTTCCTGATCGAAGCTGAGCTCCACGATGTTCTCGAGCAGCTGGCGCAGGGCGTCCATGTCCTCCTCCTGCTGCTCCTGCTGGCCACCCTGCATGCTGCTGCGCATCTGGAAGGCCAGCTGCTCCATCTGGTCGGCGGCGCTCTGCTGGCTCTGGCCGGCCTTCTGGTTCTGCTTCTTCTCCAGTTGGTCGCTGCTCTCCTTCTGTTCCTGGCCGATCTGCTCCTCGGCCGGCGCGGTGTCAGGAAGTTCCATGGGCTTTTCCAGCTCCTGGTTCTTCTTCTCCAGCTCGTTCAGCTCCTTCCGCACCGCTTCAAAGGCCTTGTTGAGTTCCTCCTGGCGCTGTTGAAGCTCCTCCTGCGGCGCTTTGCCCTCCTTGGTGTCCTCCGCCAGTTTCTCCTGTTCCTCCGCGAGCTCCTCGAGCTGCTGGGCGATATCCTCCGCACGCTGTTCCACCTCCATCTGTTTGAACAGTTCAAGGCTGCGGTCCAGCTCCTTCTCGATGTCCTCCTGGCTCAACTTCATTTCCTCCACCTTGTCCAACAGGTCTTCCTTGTCCAGCTTGTCCAGCATCTCCTGCATCTGGCGGTAGAGCTCCTTCATCTCGTCGCTGAGCACGTCTTGGAAGAGTTCCTGCAGGCGCTGCTGCTTCTCCATCACGCGCTCGTCCACCTGGCGGAACTCCTGCTGCTGTTGTTGCTGCATGCGCAACTGGTCCGTGGCCCGCTCGATCTTGCGTTCCAGTTGTTTCTGGCGGTCAAGCAGTTTCTGCATGCGCTGCTGGTCCTGCCAGTCCGGCTGCTTCTTGTCGAGCAGTTCACGCCGCATGCGCTCCAGTTCGCGTTGCAGGTCCTGTGCCTCCTTGATGCCCTGCTTCATGTCCTGCGCTATCGCCTCGCTCTGCTCGGCACGCTGTTCGGCGAGCTCGTCGAGCGTGGGCGCCTCGAACACGCGGGAGGAGCTGCGTGTGCGCTTCGGTCCGTTCACCCCGTCATTGTCCCACACCTCGAACCAGTACTCCACCTTGTCCCCGGGCTGGATGGGCAGCTCGATGAGGTCCCAGGCGTGCAGGAAATCCTGCCGCTCCCTGCCGCGCTCCACCGGCAGCTCCTGCACCCCCTCGCGCTGTGCGGCCGGCACGCTGTCGCCACCGGCGATGAAGCGGTAGGCGAACTGCAGGCGGGTGAGGCCATGGTCGTCCCCCAGGCTGCCGCGGAAATACCGCCGCTTCATCGCTGCGCTATCCACGCGCTCCTCCACGGAGATCGTGGGGTGCAGGTCGGGTACCACGTCTATGCGGTGTATGGGCGCGTCCGAGGGCCCGCGCGCGCCGTTGCGCGGAAGCATCCGGTAGGTGAGCGGCTCCACCACGCGGCGTGCCGTCATGAAGCGTTCACCCCCGCCGGGCCGGAGCACGAGTGTGCTGTCCGCGAAGGCCAGGTGCATGGCGTCCGAGCTGCGGGCGCCAATGCTCCAGGTGATGCGGCTTCCAGCAGGCACCGTGGCATCACCGGCGGTACGCACTTGTTCGGCGGGAAGGCCCAGGTAGGCGGGCGGCTCCACGGTCAGCATCACGTCCATCACCGCCGGGTCAGGCACCACCCTCAGCGCCATTCCTCCGCTCGCGAAGCCTTCCGCAGTGAGGTGGAAGGCCACTTCCTCCTGCACGTTCCGGAATCGATGGCCGAAGCGCCCGGGACCCTCCTTGACCAGCGGTATTGTGCGACCATCCACCACCACGTCCACCTGCTGCGGCAACACGTCGCCTTCAAGGGCCACCCTGAGCACGAAATCCTGCTGCTCGGGCACCTCCAGTGTGTCGTTGAGCACCACGAAGCGGAAGGGGGCTTCCGGCGCGAATTCGCTGCCGTGGCGTATGATGCGCTGCGTGGGGCCTGTGATGAAGGAGGGCGCCGCAACAAGGAGCAGCAGGAGCACAAGCAGGGGGGGCAGCGCGAAGCGCAGGTGGCGTTTGTTGCGGCCCAGGTCGATCGCATTGGCGAACGGGATGGGGCTGAGCTCGCGGGTGCGTTGTGCGATGCTGGCCTCGATGAGCGCGCGTTGCGCCGTGTCACGATCCGCCTGCTCGCGCAGCTGAAGGGTGTTGAGGAGCTTGTCGCGGACCTCGCCGAAGTGCGCCCCGATGATCCGCGCCGCTTCCACATGGCTGATCACAGGGCCGAGCCGGAGGAGCTTCACCAGGGGCCATGCGATGAAGCGCAGCAGCACCGCCACGGCCGCAACCAGATAGCCGTAGAACAGCGCGGTGCGCATGCTGGTGCCGAAGCGCCCCACATGCTCCAGCCCCGCCGCGGCCAGGAAGGCGAGCACGAGCAAGCCGGCGCTGTACAAGGCCCCGCGTAGCAACTGGTCCTTGTAGTACTTGCGCGTGAACGCGTCGAGCTTGGCGATCAGCAGGTCGTGGTCGGACGCCATCGGTCACGGCGCTGGGCCGTGCTGTAAAGGTAGTGAGGCGGGGGGCCGGTCGCCGCGGTCATCCGCGGCAGTCACCCGCACCCGTTCAGCGCACCACCACGCGGGCCACCGCGCGCGCACCCTGGTCGTCCACCAACTCCATCACGTAGCTGCCTGCGGGCGAGCCCGTGGCGTCCACCGCCACCGGCCGGCCGGGCACCAGTTCCACGGGAAGTTCGCGGAGCACACGGCCGCCCACATCCAACAGGCGAAGGGCGCAACGGCCGGCCGCCAGCCCATCTGCGAGCAGGGTGAAGGCGCCATCGCTCGGCACGGGGTGCACATGCATGCGTGGACCCTGCTGCGCGTCGGTCATGCCCACGGTCAACAGGTCGAACGCGGCCTCCACGGTGCATCCGTCGGCCGTTGTGATGGTCACGGTGTAGGCCCCGTCGCCCTGGCTGAAGATGAACGCCCCGTCCGCATTCGGGAGCGGGGTGCCATTGTAGGTCCACGCGTAGGTGCTGAAGCCATTGTCCGTGAACAAGACCCCGGCGTTGTAGGCGATGGCCACGGTGGGGCACACCACCAGGGTATCGCTGACACCGGTGCAGCCGAAGCCGTTCACCGCGGCGGCCCAATAGCTGCCCGCCGCGTCCGCCTGTATGCACAGGCCGGTGTTGGGCAGGGTGTCCCCGTCCAGGAACCACACCACGCTCACCAGGCTGGTATCCGTCAGGCACAGTGTACCGGTGAGCTCGGTGTATTGGAGCGTCATGTCCGGCACGCCGTAGACCACCACCACATCGGTATCGTTGAAGGTCTGCTGCACGCTTTCCACAACCACCAGGCTGCCCACGGTGCCGCCTGCGATACTGAAGGGGTAGGTGCCTGCGCCGTTGAGCGGGATGTTGAAGGTGCCCAGCGCGTCGTCCTGGCTCACCGGGTCCTCGTCGAAGAAGGCGATGGAGTAGGGGCCGTCGTTCATCGAAAGGCCAAGGCCTGTCCAGAGGGCCGTGTTGGTGTCATCCTGGGACCCGCTGGTATAGGACTGCCCGTTCCCGTTGGTGAGCACAAAGTACAGGTCGGGGCTGCCGGTGCATCCCACGAAAGGCACATCGGGCTCCTCCACATCGCCGCACCAGTTCTCGTTCACCCCGGCCAGCGATACCTGGTCAAGTGTGTAGCCACCTATGGTGGTGGTGAGCGTGGTGGTGTAGGTGCCCGGCTGGTCATAGGTCACCGCCGGAGGGGTGGGGGAGGAGGAGGTCTGCCCATTGCCCAGATCCCACGCGTACGTGGTGGGGTCTGGGCTGCCGCTGATCAGGGCGTTGTATGTGACAGTGAGCGGTGCGCAACCGGAGCTGGGAGAGAAGCTGAAGCCGGTGTTGCTTCCGGTGCCGGGCAGCACGTTCAGGAGCACCGTGAAGCTCTGCGGCACGCTCACCTGGATGCCGTTGAGCGAGACCTGGGCCAGGATGGAGATGGTGATGGTGTAGGAGCCGGCACCGAGTGCGGTTCCGCAGATGCGCGCACAGCCATACTGGTCCTGTTGGGGATAGTACACGCCCAGGGGGTCGCTGGTCTCGATGTCCAGCCCGAAGGGCACGCCGGTGATCGAGGTGATGGTCATCTGGAGGAAGTCGACCGTGAAGCCCGTACCTGGGTCGGTGAAGGTGGGCGGAAGCCAGAAGGTGAGGTCGGCCTGGTAGGGCACGCCGGCCGTGGCGTCCGGGGGTTGCAGTGGGCACAGGGTCGGGAACGCGGGGCTCACTGTGCACGCCAGGTCGGGCACACAGCCCGGGCATTGGGCGCGCAGCCCGGTGGAGACCGCAATGAGCAGGGCGGGAAGGAGCAGGCGGTGGGAATGCATGGTCAGTGCGTTACCGGCCAAGATATCGGGATCCACGGAATCACCCGGAGACCCTACAGTGGATCACCGAAACGGGTGGTGCTGGGATGGAATGTCCGCCAGCTGTGCCAGTACTCCTGATGGGCCGAGGGTATGCGCTCCCACGCTCCGGAGGCGGTGCGCCGGGTGATC
>CAZUNW010000003.1:23820-29492 GCA_964621425.1 uncultured Chryseobacterium sp.
GGTGTCGCCACCGAGGGTGTCCATAACGGCCCCGCCCGTGGCCAGCTCGTTCCAATCATACGCGCGTGCCACTCCGTTATGCACAACACCGATCACCCAGCTCTTCGGCTGCCAGCTCCCGCTGTCGCGGCCTTCGAGCGAGGAGACCATGGCGCCTTCATCGTAGTCCTTCAGTCCTTCATATTCTATCATGAATGCGGGATCCGGCCGCATCACCAAGCCCTGTGGATGCAGTCGTGTGAACTCCGCGCGGGTGAGCTGCGTGGACGGCACCTCCGGCAGAACCTGCCCCTTCAGCGGTCCGGCGATGCACTCGCCAGTCACCTGCCGCCACCAGCTCCCCGTTCGGCTGTCCTCGAACAGGGCGTTGTAGTGGTCCATGCCCACCAGGCGGAAGGTCTCGGCCTGGCCGTTCACCACCGGGCCGTACACGCGGCCGGTGCGGCACACGGTGCAGTAGGTCACCATCACTACCTCGCCACCGATGGTGTCGAGCACCTGGTGGTGGTAGCCGATCAGCTCGATGGGGTAGGCGCGCGCCTGGCCGTTGCGCTCCACCGCGATCACCAGGTCGTTCGGCCCTCCGCTGTCCTGCGCGGCCGGGGCCATCACCTTGCGCTCCATCGGAAGGAACATCCGGTCGGCCATGAGCTTGAAGTTGAACAGGTAGTACACGGACGCAGCAACAAGCAGCGCGAGCAGCACAGCGGTGCGCTTCATCCATCCACCGGTTCGCAGGTGGTGCAGTGCCGGTCCTGCCACCAGTGCCAGCCCGAAGAGGCGCAGCCACCACACGTGATGGTGCAGCCAGAAGGCGATTTCCACCTGCCGCAGGTCCGTGGCCACATTTTCCTGGCTGCCCGGGAAGGGCATGATGAAGTATACGCGCAGCACCTCGGGTACAAGGAGCAGTGTCAGGCCGGCGAGCAGGCGGATGGTGCGCATGGTGCGAACCTACCGCGGCGCCCTTCGCGGGCGTGGGCCGCCCGTGCGGAAGCCGTCCGCCGGGGTGTGGATCGCCCCTGCGCGCGGGCGGGCGCCCCCGGATATCTTCGCCGCGCATGGCATGGCGCAAGTGGCTTGGCAACACGGTGCTGCTGGTCGGCAGCACAGCGCTGGCCCTCATGGGTGCCGAGTGGGCCTATCGGCGCATGCTCTTCAGCAGCTCGCCGGCCTTCGCCAAGCTGCGCGATCCCGGCCTTTACGCGGATGCGTTCAATGAGGCCGACCACTGGAAGCTATACACCCTCTTTGGCGGCCCCTACCGCCCACCCGAGGACCCGCATCCGCTGTTGGGCTGGCGTGGCGCCTTCAAGGCGGGAAGCCTGATGCACGATGATGCACGGAGCGTGGGTGACAAGCGCCCCGTGCTGCTCTATGGCGACAGCTACGCGCAGTGCATGCCGGAGGTGACCTGTTTCCAGGACCTGCTTAACGGCGACACGGCGTTCGCGCGCGGCCACCATTTCCTGAACTACGGCGTGGGCGGTTACGGGCTGGACCAGATCACCCTGCTCTTCGAACAGACCTTCCTCCGCTATGAGCGGCCCTTCGTGGTGTTCAGCCTGATGGTCAGCGACATGGACCGAAGTCCGCTCGATTGGCGCACGGGACAAAAGCCCTGGTTCGCGCTGGAGGGCGACGGCCTGCGTCTCCAGGGCGTGCCGATCGACCCGGATCCGGCCCACTACCTGGACACGCATGGGGTGACGATCGGCTCCTACCTGTGGAGGCGCTTCCTCTACAGCCCGGCCAACGTCCTTCCCGGCTGGGCCAACGACCGGTTCAAGGGCTGGTCGGCGCACACCGCGCACAAGCAGGAGCTCAATACGCGCATCCTGGACCGGGCTATCGAGCGCCTGCGTTCCAGCCGGGTGGATTTCGTGGTGCTGGTGTTCCACTACCTGACCCCGGACCAGGAGGAGTGGATGGTGGGCCGCGAGGACAACTGGCGCGACCGCCTGCTGCGGGAGCGCCTGGCGCACCACGGTGTGCCCTATATCTGGAGCAAGGACCTGATCCTGTCCGACCCCGCTTGGACCGGGGCCAACCTGGACAAGTACATGCTGTTGGACAATGGCCACCCCACCACATACTTCAACACGTTGATCGCCGCGGAGATCCGGAAGGCGGTGTTTGGCCGGTCGGGTAACCTCGACCCCCGCAGGCCGCTCTACGCGCCACCCACCTATGTGGACCTCGCTGCGCGCACGGCTGCTGCGATCCGGCAGGACAGCGCGTGGCTGGGTTCGGTGCGGGCCAATGCCGAACGCAACGGCCAGCCGCTCGCGGAGCGGATCGACGAGGAGTCCTGGTTCGTTGTGCGCGAGCAGCTGGACATCACCTCCGAGGCCATACGCGCCTACACGCGCCCCTGACCCGCACCCGCTACCTTCGCGCTCCCCAAGGCCGGCGGCGCAACCGACCGCAGGCGCACCACCAGCACGCATGTCCGTACGAGTCCGCTTTGCCCCCAGCCCCACCGGTCCCCTGCACATGGGCGGTGTGCGCACGGCCCTATACAACTTCCTTTTCGCCCGCAAGCATGGCGGGCAGTTCCTTCTCCGCATCGAGGATACCGACCAGCAGCGCTTCGTTCCGGGTGCTGAGGACTATATCCGCGAGGCGCTCGACTGGTGCGGCCTGAACCCGGATGAGAGCCCCTGGAAGGGCGGCCCGGACGGCCCCTACCGCCAGAGCGAACGCAAGGCGATGTACCGGCAGTACGTTGACCAGCTCATCGCCGCCGACAAGGCCTACCTGGCCTTCGATACGCCCGAGGAGCTTGAGGCCATGCGCGCCCGTCTTCAGGCCGCAGGAGTCGCCGCGCCCGCTTACAATGCCGTCACGCGCGAGCACATGAGGAACTCCCTCACCCTGAGCGCCGATGAGGTGCAGGCACGCGTGGTGAACGGTGAGCCCTATGTGGTCCGGCTCAAGGTGCCTCGCCACCAGGAGGTGCGTTTCGAGGACCTGATCCGGGGCTGGGTGGTGGTGCACAGCGCCAACATCGACGACAAGGTGCTGTTCAAGAGCGATGGAATGCCCACCTATCACCTCGCCAACATCGTGGACGACCACCTGATGCGCATCACCCATGTGATCCGCGGCGAGGAGTGGCTGCCCAGCGCACCGCTGCACGTGCTCATCTACGAGGCCTTTGGCTGGGAGCGACCCGCCTTCGCCCACCTGCCGCTGATCCTCAAGCCCGATGGCAATGGCAAGCTGAGCAAGCGTGACGGCGACCGCCTGGGTTTCCCGGTATTCCCGCTCAACTGGCAGGACCCCGCCAGCGGCGAGCAGAGCAGCGGTTACCGCGAGCGCGGCTATTATCCGGAGGCCTTCGTCAACATGCTCGCGTTGCTGGGCTGGAATCCCGGTGGCGACAGGGAGCTCATGAGCATGGCGGATATGACGGCGCTCTTCGACCTCGAGCGCGTGCACAAGGGCGGAGCGCGGTTCGACCCGGAGAAGACCAGGTGGTTCAACCAGCAGTACCTGCGCCAGCGTCCGGATGCCGAGCTCGGTGCGCAGTTGCAAGCCCGCCTGGCCGAGAAGGGCATCACCACCACCCCTGAGCATGCCGCAGCGGCCGTGCGCCTGCTGAAGGATCGCGCCACCTTCGTGGATGACATGCTGGAGGGGCTCTATCTCTTCACCACGGGCTCCCCACTGCCCGGCAACGCCGAGGCGGATGCCGAACTGCGTAAGCGGTGGAAGCCGGAGGCGGCCCCTGCGCTGGACGCATATATCGCCCGGCTGCAGGGCCTCTCAGAGGTTACACCGGCCACGCTCGAGTCGGTGTTCAACGAGGTGCTCGGCGCGCACGGCCTGAAGGTGGGCCAGCTGATGCCCCTCTACCGCCTCTTTGTGGCCGGTCGCATGCAGGGCCCGGGCATGTTCGATGTGAGCGCCCTGCTCGGCCCGGCGGAGGTGGCCGCGCGGCTGGGCGCCGGACTGGAGCATTGCCGCGCATGGGCCTGATCGAGGTGAACGGCATCCGGGTGTTCGCCTTCCACGGCTGCCTGGAGGAGGAGGCCCGCATCGGCGGCCGTTATCGCGTGGACGTGCATGTGCAGGGCGGCCTGGATGCGGCCGAGGCCAACGACACCCTTGCCGACACGATCGATTACGGCCGCATCACAGAGCTGGTAAAGGCTTGTATGGCCGAGCGCAGCCGCCTGATCGAGCATGTGTGCCGCCGCATCCTGGAGGCCCTAAGGCAGGAGTGGCCGGGGTCCTACACCTGGAAGGTCCGGGTGGAAAAGGAGGCGCCACCCGTGAACGGCGACGTGGACCACGTGGCCTACACACTGGAGGGATAGCCCCCGCCACGCCGCCATGCCCTATCTTCGCGCCGCCCGAGCGGCAGCAAAGGGTCACGTGGCCGAGTGGCTAGGCAGAGGTCTGCAAAACCTCGTACAGCGGTTCGACACCGCTCGTGACCTCCGGCAGGTCCCCCTTCACCGGGGGATCTTGCTTTTTCACCCATGGCTACCTTGGCCACGGCAACGATCCCGCCTTCCGGGCGTTCATTCAGCGCCCGCCAGCCCATGCGCCACGCCATCCTGACGCTCCTCCTTGCCCCGGCCCTTCCCGTCATGGCACAGACCGCCATCGGTGAATGGCGCGATCACTTCCCATACCGCCAGACCGTGGCAGTGACCGAGGGCAATGGGCTGGCCTGGTGCGCCACCCGCAACGCCGTCTTCACCTTCAACAGGTCCAACGGGGAGATGCAGCGCTTCACCAAGGTGAACGCCCTGAGCGATGTGGACATCACAGTGCTTGGCTACAATCCCGCGGTGAACAGCCTGCTGGTGGCCTACCGGAACGGCAACCTGGACCTGCTGCGGGGGGAGGTGGCCACAAACCTGAGCGATATCAAGCGCAGCAACATCATTGGCGACAAGGCCATCTATGACATCCACTTCGAGGGTCCGCTGGCCTACCTGGGCTGCGGCTTCGGCATCGTGGTGGTCGACCTGCAACAGCGCGAGGTGCGCGACACCTGGTTCATCGCACCAGGCGGTACGCAGGTGAAGGTGAACGACGTGAGCTTCGTGGGCGATTCCATTTACGCGGCCACCGCGTCGGGCCTGTTCGCCGCCTACCGCTGGTCCCCCAACCTGGCCGCTTTCAGCTCCTGGCAGCAGCGCACCGAGCTGCCCACGCCCAACGGGCCATTCAATGCCGTGGTGTCGGTGGGTGGCCGGCTTGTGGTGAACTACCACAACGCCAACGCATCCGACCGTGACACGGTCTATTACCGCGAGAACGGCACCTGGCAGCGTCTGTCCGATGCCTTCGGACGCCAGAACACGGACGTTGCGGTGAGCGCCGCGGGCGATGTCCTGCTGCTCTCCCAGAACGACAAGGTGGCGCGCTACGATGGCGCCCTTGCACCGGCAGGGGTGTATTCCGGGTATGGGGATAACCAACCCATGACCCCGGCGATGGCGGTGCCGGCGCTGGACGGCACGGGCATCTGGGTAGCCGACCGCGCTTTGGGGCTGGTGTTCCAGACCAATGGCATCTCTGGGGTCCCTGTGTACCCCCCTGGCCCGGTCACTGTTTCAGCGCAGCGCATGTCGGTGGCCAAGGGCGGTCTGCATGTGGCCACGGGCGGTGTGCAGGGCAACTGGACCAACCAGTTCCGCAAGGAGGGGGTG
>CAZUNW010000003.1:29502-33305 GCA_964621425.1 uncultured Chryseobacterium sp.
GGACCCACTTATGGCCAGCGGCGGCAACGCCTATGGCGGTGCGGTGAACGACTTCATGGCGGAGGCCACCGACCCGGAGGATGGTGGTCACGCATACGTGGGCACCTGGGATGATGGGGTGCTTGAAATGCGCAATGGCGTTGTGCAGACCATCTTCGCGCAGGGCAACAGCAGCCTCCAGATCAACCCCGGCTTCGGCTCTGAGAACGTGGTCCAGGTGGCCGGCCTGGCCTTTGACGCCGAAGGCGACCTGTGGGTCACCAACAGCAATTGCAATTCGCCGGTCAGCGTCCGCACCGCGGGAGGGGGGTGGCGCTCCTTCTCGCCCGGCGCGGTGCTGAACAACAACACGCTGCTCGGCGACGTGCTCCCCTCGCGTGAGAACAGGCTGAAGTGGATCATCCGTCCGCGTGGCAACGGCCTGCTCGTGTTTAACGATAACGGCACGCTCAGCGAGCCCGGCGACGACCAGTACAAGGTGCTCAACACGGCAGAAGGGAGCGGCAAGCTGCCCTCGCTGGACGTTTACAGCATGGCCGAGGACCTGGATGGCGAGATCTGGGTGGGCACCGGCAAGGGCGTTGCCGTTTTCTATGCTCCTGACGCGGTCTTCAGCGGCGGGGATTTCGATTGCCAGCAGATCCTGATCGAACAGGGTGGCAACGTGCAGATCCTGCTCGAGACCGAGGCGGTCAGCGCCATCGCCGTTGACGGCGCCGACCGCAAGTGGCTGGGCACCCAGAGCAGCGGCGTTTTCCTGGTATCGGCGGACGGCACCGAGCAGCTGCTCCATTTCACCGCCGAGGATAGTCCCCTCCCCAGCAACACCATCACCAGCCTGGCCATCGACGGGGAGACGGGAGAGGTCTTCTTCGGTACGGACCAGGGCATCGTGAGCTATCGTGGCACGGCCACGGAGGGGGGGCTCACCAATGCCTGCGCAAAGGTGTTCCCCAACCCGGTCCGTGAGACCTACACGGGCCCGATCGCCATCACCGGCCTGGTGCGGGACAGCGATGTGAAGATCACCGACGTGGCCGGGAACCTGGTCTACCGCACCACCTCGGCGGGTGGGCAGGCCATCTGGCCAGGAACCGACATGGGCGGCAACCGCGTGAGCACGGGTGTTTACCTGGTGTTCGCTTCCGATCCCGAGGGAAACACCAAATGCAACACCAAGGTGCTGGTGGTGCGCTGAGGGAGGCATGCTCCAGACCACACGGGCCCTGGTGCTGCGCACCATCCGGCACTCCGATGGCATCCTCGTGCTCAAGGCCTACACCGAGGCCTTTGGCCTGCGCGGATACCTGGTCCGCTCGGGCAAGGGCGCGAGCCGCGCGGCCCTGCTGCAGCCGCTGAACCGCCTTGAGCTGGTCGTGGACGAGCGCGCCGATCGCGATCTCCATCAGGTGCGCGAGCTGCGCCTCTGGCGCCCCTACCTGCGGGTGTCCGGCGATCCGCAACGCACCGCCACACTCCTGTTCCTCCAGGAGTTGCTTGCCCGCACGCTGCGTGAGGAGGCTGGCGATCCGGCGCTCTGGGCCTTTCTTGATGAGGCCCTTCAGCTCCTTGATGCCCCGTCCGGGGTGCGGGACCTGCCGTTGCGATTCCTGTTGGGCTATGCCGCCGTGCTGGGCTTCGCCCCGGCGCCCCCGGAGGGCGAGGGCCCATACTTCGATCTGGTGGAGGGTCGATTCACACCGGAACTGCCGATGCATGCACAGGCCATTGCCCCGCCCCTTTCCGCTGTCTTCGCCGCCTGGCTGGAGGGCTCCTTGGACGCGCCTGCGCCAATGCCCATGCAGGCCGGCCACCGCCGCGAACTCCTGGATGCGTTGTTGCGCTACGTGCGCCTCCACGTGCCCGGTTCGCCTGAACTGCGCTCGCCGGATGTGTTGCACCAGGTGTTGGGCTGACCGCTCCGGTATCTTCGGGCCGACCGGAACATGAACACGCACCACCGCCTGTTGCCCATGCTCCTGCTCGCATGGGCCGCATGCACCGACGAATCCAGCCAGATGTCCACCGCCCAACCGCCGGTCGCTGCGCGCGAACCGCATGCCATCACCACCCACGGCCACACCCGCCAGGATCCGTACTTCTGGATGCGGCTCTCCGAGTCCCAGCGGGAAGCCGCCGAGCCCGATGCCCACACCCGCCGCGTGATACAGCACCTGGAGGCCGAGAACGCCTACACCAAGGCGGTACTGTCGCCTGTGGACACGCTGCGCGAGGAGCTGTTCAAGGAAATGAAGGCGCGCATCAAGGAAACGGACCTCAGTGTGCCCTATCGCGAGAACGGCTATTGGTACAACCACCGCTTTGAGGAGGGACGCGAGTACGCCATCCACATGCGTGCGCCCGTGGGCGCCGATCGGGACAATGTACCCGCCGACTTCATCGACATCTTCGATGAGAACGCCATGGCAGCCGGGTGCGAGTACTTCGATCTGGGGGATTACGAGGTGGCCCCCGGCAACCAGCTTGCCGCCTACAGCGTCGACTCCGTGGGCCGCCGCCAATACACCATCCGCTTCCGCGACCTCTCCACCGGCACCGACCTCGCCGATGTGATCACCAACACAAGCGGCGGCGGTGCCTGGGCTGATGACCGCACCTTCTTCTACACCAGGAAGGACCGCACGCTACGCAGCTACAAGGTCTTCCGCCATGTGCTGGGAACCGACCAGGCCAGCGATGTGGAGGTCTTCCACGAACGCGATGCGGCCTTCAGCTGCGAGGTCTACCGCAGCCGCAGCGACCGGTTCGTGACCATCACCACGGAGAGCACCATGGCGAGTGAGCACTGGCTTCTTCCGGTCGACAGGCCGATGGAGGGCTTCGTTCCCTTCCTGCCCCGTGAGGACGAGCACGAGCACAGCGTGTTCCATGTGCCGGCGCACGACGGCGCACCCGGGCACTGGTACATCCTGACCAACTGGCAGGCCCGCAACTTCCGGCTGATGCGCTGCGGGGAAGCGGATCATGCCGACAAGTCGGCGTGGACGGAGGTGATCGCGCACCGGGAGGAGGTGTTGTTGGAGGATGTGGACCTGTTCCGCGACCACCTGGTGCTGAGCGAGCGCAGGGAGGGGCTCACCCACCTGCGCGTGCGTCGTTTGAGTACGGGCGCGGAGCATGAGATCGCCTTCCACGATCCGGCCTATGTGGCGTACACCGGCACCAATCCCGAGTGGGATACGGAAAGGCTCCGCTATGGATACACCAGCCTTACCACGCCCAATGGCGTGTACGAGCACGACATGGCCGCTGCGACGGACAGGCTGCTGAAGCAGCAGGAGGTGCTGGGCCCATTCCGCGCCGGCGACTACGCCAGCGAGCGCACCCACGCCACCGCGGCCGACGGAACGCAGGTGCCCATCAGCCTGGTCTACCGCAAGGGTACCGGGCTCGACGGCACGGCGCCGCTGCTCCTGTACGGCTATGGCAGCTACGGCATCAGCGTGGAGCCCACGTTCAGCAGCGCCCGGCTGAGCCTTCTTGACCGCGGGTTCGTGTTCGCCATCGCCCACATCCGCGGCGGGGAGGAGCTGGGCCGGGCCTGGTACGAGAACGGCCGCATGGAGCACAAGATGAACACCTTCACGGATTTCATCAGCTGCGCCGAGCATCTGGTGCGCTCGCGCTATTCGGCTCCCGACCGCCTGTTCGCCATGGGAGGCAGCGCGGGTGGACTGTTGATGGGCGCGGTGGTGAACCTGCGCCCCGACCTGTGGAAGGGTATCGTGGCCGAGGTGCCGTTCGTGGACGTGGTGACCACCATGCTGGACGAGAGCATCCCG
>CAZUNW010000004.1:0-7831 GCA_964621425.1 uncultured Chryseobacterium sp.
TGGAGATGAAGGAGAAGAAGGACCGTGTGGACGATGCGCTGCACGCGACCCGCGCCGCCGTCGAGGAGGGCATCGTGCCCGGCGGTGGTGTGGCCTACATCCGCGCCCAGAAGGTGCTGGAGAAAATGGAGGGCGCCAACGGCGACGAGACCACCGGCATCGGCATCGTGCGCCGCGCCATCGAGGAACCTCTCCGCCAGATCGTGGGCAACGCCGGCATGGAGGGCAGCATCGTGGTGCAGAAGGTGCGCGAGGGCAAGGCCGACTTCGGCTTCAACGCCCGCACCGAGGAGTACGAGAACATGCTCGCCGCCGGTGTGATCGACCCCACCAAGGTGACGCGCGTAGCCCTGGAGAACGCCGCATCCATCGCCAGCATGCTGCTCACCACCGAGTGCGTGATCAGCGAGGAGAAGGAGGAGAAGGCCCCGGCCCACGCCCACCCCGGCATGGGAGGCGGCATGGACATGATGTGATCACCGGCACCGCCGGACAGCGCGGACCCCGGTCACCCCGCCACAGCGGATGTGACCGGGGTCCGTCGCATGGGGCCAGCCCCGGCCGCACACTGGCTTCGCAAGGAATTCATGCAGGGTTCACTCCGCAGCGTGCACCACCACCTTCCTTCGCACCGCTGGCCCGGCACCGTTGGGTGGTCATAGCGTCATCATCCCCGGTTTGGCCCATCGGTCGCCGGGTCCAGCGCCGCACGAAGCCCTCCACGCAGGTCCAGGGCGTTGCGAGCCACCGTCGGGTTCAGCCACACGCCCGGGATGGGATCGCGCCGGCGCCATGTGCGTGCACCCTGGTAGGACTCCCGGAACGCGCCCATGTCCGCATCGGGGTCACGCCACGCCCCGTCATCCAGCAAGGCGTCCACGGCGATCACCTGTGAAACGGTGATGCGGGGAGCCAGTTGCCTGCGCAACAGCTTCAAGCGGAGCTGCACATCGGGTACGCGATCGCCGAGAAGCACATCCTCGAACCGCAATACGGCCCAGACCACCTGATCCGTATGGTCAAGGCCGGTCACCCAGGTACCCAGGTATTCCCCCAATTGCTTTGTGCTCATGCGCTCCGGCATCGCTTCCTGGATCGACGACGAAGCCGTCGATCACCGGCCCAAAAAGTAGAACGCACACACACCGGTGCAATGGCATCGATCAGCCTCCTTCGCGCTGATTCTCCACAGGTGGCTGTGGACGAAACGCCGCGATCAGGGCATCAACCCGCGCAGCACATGGCGCACGCCGACCTGGTCGGCGACCACCACGAAGGGGCCTTGGGCGGGCAGGACCCGTTGCGGGAGAAGGAGCAGGCCATCCGCAGCCTGCAGGCGGACCTCGGAAAGGAGCTGCCCGTTGACCGTATGCACCTGCAATGTGACCGGTAGCCCTGGAACAAGTCCCAGCAGGCCGGGCCGTTCGCCACCCACCAAGCGCACCCGACCGGCACCACCGGCCCCGATCACTTGCTGGCAGATGTCGATGGTCCAAGTGAGGAACGTCTCCCCCACATCCGCGCAGGCACCGTCCGATGCGATGAGGGCAAGCGGTCCACCCGGCTGCGCGTTCAGCAGCCCACCGTCAGCGCTCAACCCGTGCACGCGGTACGTGCCGGGCACGAGGCCAGTTGGATCGAGCACGGTGCCGTAGAGCACGGCGATGAGGACGTCGGCGGTGTCGGTAAGGGCAAGTGCAAGCGGTACCGTGCCCGTGGAAAGGTGCTCCACCTCCAAGGGGGAGGTGTCCGTGAAGCACTGCGAATGAAAGGTACCGCCACCGGGAAGCTGGACGATGCCGCCATCGCACAAGGGTGGTGCAACTGCGCCCTGGACGCATAAGCTGAACGAACCGCCAAGACCGAGGTCGTTGTTGGAATAGACGCGGACGATATAGGAGGCCCCGGTGTCCACAGCCAGCGTGTATAAGGTATCACCTGTGGCGCATAGGAGCACGGCCCCACCGCATGCATCGCGCACCTCCACCCCGATATCACCGGCCGTGATCGCCTCAAGGAAGATGGTCACCTCCTCGGATGACCCGCTCTGGAAGCGGTAGAAGACATCCTGGAAGGTGGTCGAGGTGATCCCGCACGAGGGGCCGTTGCCACTTTGCGTGGCGGTGGAGTTGAAGCCGATCAGGCCGCCAGTGGCGCAGTCCTGCAGGACCGGCACGGGGGTCGCTGCCGCGCATGCATCGTTCGCCGGCGGCAGGCTGCATGGGGTGCTCGTCACCGTGATGACGTAGGGACCCTCGGCGAGCCCCGGCCAGAGCAACACGGGGATGTAGTACGTGCCGGCGGACAGATCCGCGTAGGAGATCGCGGTGTTGCCATCGCCACAGGCAGCGGTGCCGCTGTTCTGCACGCTCACGAAGCCCGGGCATCCATCCAGCAGGATGGAATAGACCAGCCCGAAAGCGGGGTTCGTACCGCAATAGGAAACGGTGACGGAACTGCATGTGTCGATCGTGAAGGCCTCCCAAACGTTGGGGTTGCCGAAGCTCTCTGTATCGGTGGCACCGGTGTTGTCCCCGGTCATGGTGACCGATCCGCCGTAGGGCAGTACCTGGACCACGGCGTTCGCGCACTCGTCGTTGTAGGGTGCACCACCGCGCGAAAGGGCGCACGGAACAGGGGCCTGGGACCGGCCCGATGCCATGCCGCTGATGGTGAGCTGCACAGGGCGAGGGGCTTGCGTCCGTGCTTGTAATGCTGCGCATGCCAGCGAAAGCAGGAACAGCACCTTCAGAGTAGTGCGCATGCCACAAAGATGGGGCAGGACCGGGCGAGGCCTCAGGGACAGGCGGTGCCGAAGACGTTGACGAAGAGCCCAAAATCCGTCACGTTCACGGCATTGTCGAAGTTCAGGTCGGCCGCGCAGCCAGAGCACGGTACGCCAAAGGCGTTCACGAAGAGCCCGAAATCCGTCACGTTCACCTGCCCATCGCGGTTCAGGTCGCCCCGGATGGCCTTTACCGCAGCGGTACTATAGATCGACCCCGTGCGCTCGAGGCCATTGAGCGAGATGTAATAACTCTTGTTGCTCGACGTGGTGAAGGCGTCGTTCACGATGCGGAAACCGCAGCAGGCGGATCCCGGCCGGAACGGGATCACCGCGATGACACGCTCGGTACCCGCCGCCCACGTCTGCCCGGAGCAGGCTGCGGAAAGCTGTGCAAATCCGAACGCATTGAAGGTGTAATAGTTGAACCCGCCGCTCGCCACAGTGCTGTCGCCACTGGGTGTGATGAAGAACCCGCCCGGGCAGTTCTGGGTGATGTTGAGCCCTGACGGACCGGCGATGGTGGCTCCAGAGGAGGACTCCCAACGCAGGGTGAACGTGAGGGAGCTCACCACCTCGGTAAAGGCCGTTGTGGGACGCACGCGCACCTCAAGTGTGTTGGGCGCGGAGCCTGCGAAAAGCCCGATGTCCGTGGTGGGTTGGGCATGGGATGCGATGGCAGCGGCCAGGACGACCAGGGCGACGGTACTTCTCATGGGCCTATTCACGCCGCACGGCGCTTGGACCGCAAGTTGATGGAGCAACCCGTTGCGTCATGCGAAGCCTGTATCAATTTGACGTGAAGCGGATGGTGATACACAAGAAGGGTCATCGCTCGAGGTGCACGTGCGGCCCTCACGCAGCCGACCGAGCGATGCGGCGTGCCCGTCCGGCATTTATCCCAGCCTGTGGACCGGGAATGGCACCGAAGCTTAACCTTGACGTCCCACGCGGTTCACGTTGGCGGGCGTTTTTTGCGCGCCCATGTCACGCCCCAAACCGTCGGAGCCGCCGCGGTACGCCCCACCGGCAACGCACCTGCCGTTATTCTCGGCGGCCGTGCAGGCCGGCCGGTCAGATCAGGCCATCTTCCGCCATTACTCGGTGGGACCTGCCATCGAATCGGACGATGTGCGCCTGGACGCGGAGCCCGGCACGCTGATCGATCGCCTGCGCAGCCTCGTGGCCCGAGCACGGAACGCAAGACACCGCAAGGTGCAAGCGCCGCCTGCACAGGTGGGACCGGACCTCGGTCCGGACGGCATCATTCCCTTCCAGCAGCGCGTATTCGGCAAGGTCTTCCTGCATCGCAGCGCCGTTCCCGAGCCGCTGATGGAGGACCTGCCGCTGCTCCTGGGCCCGGACTGCATGGCGGAGAACACGTTCCTGCTCTACAGTCCGGCCAGTGGAATGTGCGACCATTTCGCAATGGTCAGTGGCGCCCTGCCCCACGCCCACCTCGCAGGACCGGCCCGCCGCACAGTAGCACTTCCCCGGCACACGTTCGACCCCAAGGGCGGGCTGCGCGACAACATCAACACCTGGGCCGTGGAACGTTTCCGCGACGAATATGGCGCGTTGCACGTGGCATCCGGCCAGGCCCATGAACCAATCCCACCTTCCCTCGCTGAAGTACGGGCGGCCCGTTCACAGGGCATCCGCAGGCGGGCCCCACGTGAACGCAACAACTCGCGCAGCATCACCAGTACCGACCTGTTCCACTATACCTATGCCGTGCTGCAGGATGAGGCCTCTTTCGCGATGAACGGGGGCAATACGCACCAGATGCCGGTACTGATCCCGCTGCACCCGGTCGCCGAGGGATTTTGCGCCCTTGGAAAGGAATTGCTCGATCTGCACGTGGGATATGAGATGCTCGAGGCCTGGCCGCTCGTGATCGTGCCTCTGCATGGACCGGAGAACGAAAGAGAGAGGCGCTCCATGCCCACCACAGCTTGGACCTGGCGTCCACGCGTTCGAATTGAACGTACTGAAGGCATCTTGGTAGTGGAGGGCAGGGTGCGCGTGGAGGGCATCCCACCGCGTGCGTGGGAACACCGGATAGGTGAACGACCGGCACTGGAACGGGTGGTCGACCATTTCAAGGAGCTCGTGCTGCACCCGGGGACCGACGCCAAGCAGGCCAGGGAGGCGCAGGACCGCCACGTGGAGCGTTTCGTACGCTGCCTTCGCCGGGTCTGCCGCCTGAGCATGGAAACCCTTCGTATCCGGGCCGAACTGGCCAAACTGCCCCACGCGCCGAACGCACACCGGTGAAGGGCCTTCAGCGCCCGTGCCGCCCGCCAACAAGGAAGGCTCGCGCAGCGCGAACAGATTGTACGCACATGGTGAACGCCGGAACAGGATGCCTAAAGGCATGGCCAAGGTGAACTCGCCATGTGAAATAGATCACGCTTAACACTCCCGGAACGCACAGCCCACATGCACCCTTGACCTTCGCCGCCCTGAACGGACGTCCATCCATGCAGAAGATTCGTCAATTCCTGTGGGTTGCCCTTACCCTCTTGTCCATCGCCTCCGCTGCGCAGGGCACCATACGCGGCAAGGTGACCGACCAGAACGGCGAGGCGCTCATCGGTGCGTCGGTGATGCTGAAGGACCGTCCCACGGTGGGCACCACGGCGGACATGGATGGCAACTATTCCCTGTCCATCAAGGACCCCGGTGTGGTGGTGATCGTCTTCTCGTCCTTCGGTTCCCAGCCGCAGGAGCGCAGGGTGGAGCCGAAGGGCGGCGAGGTCATCATCCTCAACATCATCCTCGGCCAGCAAAGCACGGAGCTGAAGGAATTCACTGTGGAGACGAAGGTCAGGCGCACCGGGGATACCTACCTGGAGCGACTGAGGATCAACTCGGCCACGAGCATCGACTACATATCCGGCGACCAGATGGTGCGCACGGGGGACGGGGATGCAGCCCAAGCTGTGAGGCGCATCACCGGTGTGTCCAGTGTGGGCGCCTTCGTTACGGTGCGCGGCCTGGCGGACAGGTACATCGTGACCACGGTGAACGGTAACCGCATCCCCACGCTCGACCCGCTCACCAACAACCTAAGGCTGGACCTTTTCCCCACAGGCCTGATGGACAACATCGTGATCACGAAGACCGCCTCACCCGACCTTCCGGGTGACTGGTCTGGTGCGCTGATCTCCCTGAACACGAGTGACTATCCCGAGCGCCTGCGTGTAGGCGTCAGCGCGACACTGGGCTTCAATCCCAACTCCTCTTTCAGGACCATCACAACGGCGCCGCGCGGCAGCAGCGACTGGCTGGGGTTCGATGGCGGGCTCCGGGCCATCCCGGATGGTGTATCAGAAGACGCTGAGGAATTCCCGGATTTCATCGAACCCGATCTCTACCAGCAACTCGTCCTGCTGGGCCTTGGATCCTACCTCAATGACTACGGCATCATTTCCACGACGCCGGGTTTCCAGTCCACGACCATGGGGAGCGAGAACGCGCTGCAGCACCTCGCGCTCACTGAACTCGGCCTGCTCGCACCTGCGCTCATCAATGACCCGGTCGCGGTCCAGGCCGCGGTGAACACCTACAATGAGACCTATGACCTGGGTTACTTCTCACCCACCCTCAATGCGGCGATCGCCAGCGTGAACACCCGCTTCAACAACTCCACATGGCGTGTTGTGGAGAACACGGGAAGGCCCAACTACAACCTGTCCTTCAACATCGGGAACCAGTTGGAGGTCTTCCGGAAGCGCGACCGACCGATGACGCTGGGATTCCTTGTGGGCCTTCGGTACAACGCGGAGACCGAGTACGACCCGGCATCCACCATCGTAAGGACCGGAGAGCCGTTCGAGGATCCGGACCCGGGAAATGATTACGGCCAGAAAGGCGAGCAGCGCATCAGTGTGATCTCCGAAGGATGGAACGCCGTGGGTAACCTGTCCCTGAAGATCGATCGGAACAACAGCGTCTCTCTGATGGTGATGCCCAACCAGCTGGGGCAGAACAACGGGCGCTACCGCACCTTCCTGAACCCGAACATCGGCACGGAGACCTTCGTGGCCGAGGACCAGTTCTACGAGCAGCGGAACCTGTGGGTTTACCAGTTCGCCACCCGCAACCTCGTGCCCGCACTGAACAACCTGCGCATCGAGGGCGACCTCTCCTACAGCAAGGGATCGCGGGATGTACTTGACCTCAAGACGGTGCAGTACATCCTGCCCCCGCCGGGGCAACCCCTTTCCGATGTGGACGGCGCGCTCGGCCAGCCACAGCGCATCTACCGCTTCCTGGACGAGTCCATCATCGACGGACGGCTGACCCTTGAACTGCCCTTGAACATGGAGAGGCCACAGGGTAGCCGCATCAAGCTTGGTGCCGGTCACATGAACGACACGCGCCGCAACCGGCAGACCTTCTTTGGCCTATTCGGAGCCCCTGGCCCGGAGCAGTGGGAGGACGCGGAGCGCTTCGAGATGCGTGATGACGGGCGCTTCACCACGCGATACTATGCGGCCGGCACGTTCAAGGACAACGATGTGGGCATCCTGAAGGTGACCAGCGCGTTCGCCCTTGCCGACCTGGAGTTGACGCCCCGCCTGCGGGCGGTGTTCGGTGTACGCGGCGAGCAAACCGACATGCTTACGGACATCCTGCGCTACTGGGAGCAGGGCCTCGCACCAGACGACACCACACGCGGCATCGTAGGCGACGTCACCATCAGCGGGGGATCAAACCCTGAACCGAAGCCCGCCGTGCCCGGTACCATCGACCAGCTGGACATCCTCCCAAGCGCGAACCTCATCTACAAACTGATCGATGACCGCGAACGCCCGATGAACCTGCGCGCCAGCTACTTCAGGTCATTGGGCAGGCCGAGCTTCCGGGAGTTCTCGGTGGTGCAGTTGTTCGACTATATCCTTTCAGCGCCCGTGTATGGGAATCCGGGCCTGAAGATGACCAGCATCGACAACTATGACCTTCGCCTTGAGACCTTCCTCAGGAGCGGGAACAACATCTCCATCAGCGGCTTCCACAAACGTTTCCGTAACCACATCG
>CAZUNW010000004.1:7841-9680 GCA_964621425.1 uncultured Chryseobacterium sp.
CTGCTCTATACGGTCGCCGGTGGGTTTACTTGGCGCAATGCGGACTTGAGCACGGTAACTGGAGTGGAACTGGAGGGCCGCGTGGGCATCACGCCGTGGCTCGAGTGGCGGGGCAACTTCACATGGATGACCTCCGAGAGCAGGCTGACCTCCGTGCTTACGCCCGAACCCACGACCTACACCACGCCCATGTACGGCCAGGCGCCCTACATCGTGAACTCCATGTTCACGGCATCGGCAGACAGCATCGGGCTGGAGGTGAGCCTGTCCTACAATGTGCAGGGACCGAAGCTGGCCATCTCCAATTCCGAGGTGAACCCGGCTGGCATCCGCGCCTATGAGATGCCACGGCACATGATCGATCTGGTTGTGAACAAGCGTATAGGCGATCGCTGGTCGATCAGGCTGCGCGGCCGCAATATCCTGAACGCCCCGCTCCGCCGGACGTACCGTTTCGAAAAGGGATACCTGGTCGACTTCGACCGGTACACCTATGGTCCCGAATACAGCCTCACCCTGTCGTACACCATCCGATGAGCACGCCCTCCTCGATGCACATGCGCCGCAACGCCGCATACCGCCACTTGGGATGGATCCTGCCCATCCTGCTTGCCGTCCATGCACAAGCCCAGGGCGAGCTGGAGGGAGTGGCCGTGGAGGTCTATTACATCTCGGACGCCAATGACGCCACCGATACGCTTGGCGGAGGCATCGCGGAGGGATCGCGCACCTACCGCGTGTTCGTGGACCTGTGTGACAGCTGCTCTCTCCGGGGGCTTTATGGTTCGGTGGACCATCCGTTGCGCATCGCATCCACCCTGCCGTTCTTCAACAACCTGGACCGTGGCCGCACCTACGGCCATGAGATCAACAACGGTGCGCTGGACGAGAATACCGTGGCTTTGGACTCCTGGTTCGCGCTCGGCGCGGCGAGCAGCCAGAAATATGGGATCCCGAAGACGGACGATCCGGACGGCAGCATCCTTGGCGGCAATGACGGCGGCAGCGCCCAGGTCCCCGGAGGCCTGCTGCAGAATACCGACCCCCTGGCCGGCGTGCCGCTGGACTCCCTTGACGGGCTGGTATCCCTGAACGGTGGCGCCGCACTGCCACCTGGCTTCACGGTGACGGGCACGCCCGCCGACGGCGTGTTCCGCGACAGCACGGTCGCCTCCCTTTTCGAGACCATCGATACGCGCATCAGCTGCACAACACCCGGCGTGCAGGGCCCCACGCCACAGAACCGCATCCTCGTCGCCCAGCTGACCACGGCCGGCGAGCTCACATTCCTGCTGAACATCGAGGTGCAGCGGCCTGATGGATCGGTGATCCGCTTCGTCGCACAGGACACCCTGCTGCAACCCGATGAGGTGGCCAATGGTGCCCTGGCCTATCCACCGCTCTGCGGATGCACCGATCCGCAGTTCCTGGAGTACGATCCCTCGGCGGGCTGTGATGACGGTTCCTGCCAGACAGCGATCGTGTTCGGCTGCACGGACACCCTGGCCTGCAACTTCGACCCCGACGCCAATTTCAACATCCCCCTGCTCTGCTGCTACGGTCCCGGTGACTGCAATGGGCTCGACATCGCCATCGTCTGCCCCGACGTGTCCGTGCTGGAAGCCGGCCCGCAGGCACAGCGACCCACCATTCATCCCAATCCCGTCGATGATGAAGGCCTGACTGTTACCTGGCACGGCCGCGGCACCACCCGGCTACAACTCATGGATGCCGCGGGCAGGTCCGTTCTTGAGCACAGCTGGGACGACAACCAGCGCACCGTGGACGTCTCCGCGCTCCCGCCGGGAGCTTACATCGCACTGCTGGAGCGGTCCGGGG
>CAZUNW010000004.1:9690-15187 GCA_964621425.1 uncultured Chryseobacterium sp.
GAACGCCATACCCGGATGATCCTGCGCAGGTGAGCCACTTCACGATCTGGTAAACTCCGCTTCCGATGCAGGCAACCCTGCCCGGATAGTTTCGCCGGCCATAACCGCATGACCATGACGCGCAACCTGCTCCCCATCGCGCTCCTGAGCGCCACACTTGTGAATGCACAATACTCCCCGCCTGACCCCAGCGGGTTGGAAGGCATCCTGGTGGAACGCTATTACGTGTCGGACGCGAACGATGCCGCCGACACCGATGGCAGCAGCGACCTGACAACGGGCGAAGTGACCTACCGCGTGTTCGTGGACCTGAAAGCGGGTTACAAGCTGATCACCGTGGGCGGGTTCCCCGGCCACGAATTCACGCTCAACACCACCACCAGCTTCTTCTACAACGATGACCGGGGCGAGTCGTGGGGCGACGACATAAATGACATCCACCTCACGAAGAACACGGTGATGCTCGACAGCTGGCTGAGCATGGGTGCGGCCTCAGACGCACACTGGGGCGTGATGAAGGACGAGGACACGGACGGTAGCGTGCAGCCCAACAACGATGGCGGCAGCGCAGGTGGCGCTCCGTTGCTGGCCAATGCGGACCCCCTGGCCGGAATTCCTTTGAGCACGGCGGACGGCCTGCTCTCAGGCACCCCTTCCGGGGTTCTATCCGTAGGCGTTGCGCCGACCATCCTGAACGATTACGGTGGTGCGAACTTCGCTTCGGAAAATTTCGCGTGGAGCAGCAACCAGGGCAACATAGCCGGTCCAACGGCGACGAACCGCATCCTGGTAGGCCAGTTCACGACGGACGGGGACCTCACCTTCTGCATGAACCTATGGGTGCGCATCCCCGACAGCCTTGTGTGCAGCGACCCGAACTGCCACGAGATCTTGGAGTACTATGCCACGATCATCCCATCAGACACACTGGGTGGCGGCTTCCAGGCGGACAACAAGTTCACACACCCGACCCTCTGCTTCGACTCCTCTACGCTCCAGTCTGACTGCCTCGGCGTGCCAGGAGGCGGCGCCCTGCCCGGCACGCCCTGTGACGACGGCAACAGCGACACCTCCAACGATGTGTTCGACGCGACCTGCAACTGCCTGGGCGAGGACTGCCTCGGCACCGTGGGCGGTAGCGCGCTGCCCGGCACACCCTGTGACGACGGAGACCCCGATACGGCGAACGACACGTGGCAGACCGGATGTGTTTGCACCGGGAGCGTCGGTGTGGCGGAAGCAGGCGCCCCGGGCGCCCTCATCACCGTGCAACCGAACCCGGTGCGCGACCGCGCGCAGGTGCGCATCGACAACGCCACGGGAAACCGGGCAGCCCTAACCCTGCGCAACACGCTGGGCCAGGTTGTGTTGAACCGTGACCTGGGCCAGCTTGGCGGTACTTGGAACGGCATGGTCGACATGCACGACCAGGTCCAGGGCCTGTACTTCCTCGAGGTGGAGCTTGACGGCCGCCGAATGGTGCGCCGCATCATCAAGCACTGACGGCATGCGCGCGCACTTCCTTCCCCTTACGCTGCCACTGATCGTGGCAACCACCGCTGCCCATGCGCAGGATGCCATCGACAGCATGTTCGTTGAGGTATACCATGTTGAGCCGCCCGCGCGCCAGGGGGACAATCCGCTGGTGACCTACCGCATCTTCGTGGACCTGGCACCCGGCCATGAACTGCAGATGGTATACGGGGACGAGCGGCACAAGCTGCGGTTCTGGACGAGCACCGCGTTCGAGAACGACACGCTGGCCGGAGCCAAGTTCGGCCACCAGATCCGGAAGGACCGTCTCAACGAGGGCCGTGCCGCTCTGGACAGCTACCTCACGATCGGCGCCACCGATGAGGGACATCTGGGCGTTCCCCGGGAATGGGACATGGACGGCTCCGTGTTGGAGTGCCCGCCCTATCCCGACCGCAAGCGCCTTCGTGGCCTGACCGGAGCACCGCCGCCCCTGTGCAGCACGGACGGGCGCATCGCGGCCACGGATGTTCCCGAGGCGGTGGACTTCCGATTCGCCTCCGGATACCTGCACAAGGCCAGGGGCTTCGACATAGAAACCACCGACGGGGCCTATGCCGTGCTTGGCGGAACACCCGGTGTGACGGACCGGAACGTGGTGCTCATCGCCCAATTGACGACAACAGGCGAGCTGTCGTACATGGTGAACCTGCAGATCGAGACACCCGAGCACACACCCGTGAAATATGTAGCCGGTGCACCCGGTCCGGACGAGCGCTCGCACCCCTCCCTGCTCCACGGGCGCTTCCGAACGAGCGGCACACCGGGCACACCATGAACAACGGACCACATCCAAAGAGGGCCCGGTGCAGTGCACCGGGCCCTCTTGTTAAGAGCAAGTTGCCCGGTGATGAAGCCAGCGCTCACAAGCGGGTGCAAAGCGCAGCGAAATGGTAAACAAAGCATAGGGAGCCGGTAATGATGAGCCAACAACCGACTTCGAGTTTTGGCCCGCTTCCCAAGCACAACCGAACGAACCCAACCCAAAACCCTTTCTGAACATGTACACCATGCGAAAGTTCACCGTGGCGGCGATGGCCGCGATGGTGACGACCGCCGGCCAGGCCCAGTCCATCGGTGCCTCCTGCGGCTGTCCGAACGTCTCGTCGAGGACGTCGATCAACCTCAGCACCCTGGCGGACGCCAATGGCAACCTGCCCGTGGGCAATACCAACCTCACGTGCAACAACCTGTACGTGCTGGACCGCAAGATCTACGTTCCCGATGGCGGTGACCTGTTCGTCGAACCGGGCACCGTGGTGAAGTGCGTCGATAACAGCGGCATCAACGCGCACGCACTCATCGTGACGCGGGGCGGCCAGATCTGGGCAAACGGCTCGGAGAGCTGCCCCATCATCTTCACCAGCACCGCCGATCCCCTGGACGGCAGCTACGCGGTGACCAACCGCGGCAAGTGGGGTGGACTTATCCTGCTGGGCCGCGCCTTCAACAATGTACGCAGCACCGACCTGAAGGATGGTGGGCCTGCAGCGAGCACCTCCATAACGGGTACGGATGGAGTTGGCCTGATCGAAGGCCTCGCCGGCGGGGACAACCGTCACTTCTACGGCGCGCCCATCGGCTCGGAGATCAATGATGACAACAGCGGCATCCTTCGCCACGTCAGCCTTCGTCACGGCGGGGAGCTCCTCGGCACGGCCAACGAGATCAATGGCCTCACCATGGGCAGCGTGGGCAGCAGCACCATCATCGAGCACGTGGAGGTGACCAGCAACCTGGACGACGGCTTCGAGTGGTTCGGGGGATCGGTGAATGGGAAGTACCTGATCGCCATGCATTGCGACGACGACTACATCGACTATGACCAGGGTTGGACCGGCAAGCTGCAGTTCGTCTATGGCCTGCAGGGCCCCGATAACAGCGGTGGTGCCTTGAACCAGGGCGACAATGGCATGGAGTGCGATGGTGACGATGGACCCGGGAACATCGCTGCGAAGAGCAACCCGGTGATCTACAACGCCACCATCATCAACCGCATCCTCCCCGGCGCCGACGAGGGCATCGAGGCACGCCGTGAGGTGAAGGGCACGATCGTGAACAGCGTGTTCGCCAACCTGGCGCGTGGCCTGAACATGAGCACGGACGCGGCCGCCAACTGGAACGCAGGCACCTTCAACGTGAAAGGCTGCACCTTCCAGGGCGCCACCACCCCGCTGCGGATCAACGCCGTTGCGCCCGCCGCCGGCAGCCCCGAGCAGATCAAGTTCAACACCACGGATGGCAACCTGGCGGTGGCCGATGCCAGCCTCATCGACGCGAGCTTCGCCATCAGCCCGCTGACCAGCAACACTGTAACCAACCGCGTGAACCCGGTTCCCGCGGCCGGTGCCACCAGCGCACAGACCACCTTCCTGCCCCCGACCGACAGCTTCTTCAGCTTCGCCAAGTATCGCGGCGCCTTCGAGCCGGGCGGCGAGAACTGGATCCCCAGCTACTCCGTGGCCTCTGACATCGGCTCCGACCTGAGCGCTGTGGCGGGCTGCACGGGCGACCTGAACCGCGATGGCGTGGTGAACACCACCGACTTCGGCCTGTTCGTGAACGCCTTCAACACGACCTGTTACTGATAACCCCCTGACCGACCCCCGGGGAGGCGGGCCGAACACGCCCCCCTCCCCGGAACGGGCAGGTCCAAACCACAAACCATGAATCAGAAATTCAACAAGTTCCTGCTGGGCACCGCGCTCTGTTGCGGCTCCCTGGCGGCCCAGGCACAGGGCCTGGAAGGCGTGATCGTGGAGGAATTCCACACGGTCACGCAGGCCGATGCGGATGCGCACGCCGTGTTCGCCGGCGGCAGCTTTCCGCTCACCGCAGGCATGAAAGTGTACCGCGTATACGTGGATATGGCCGCCAACTACAAGCTGAACCAGGTGTTCGGTGCCCCGGAGACCAGCCCGGGCAGCGGTGTGAGCCTGAATCCGCTGGACTTCACCACCACGACGACCTTCTTCAACGATGACAACTACGGCACGGAGATACCGCAGCTGACGCGCCGACTTGACGAGGGCACCGCGTTCGACAGCTACATCACGGTCAATACCGTGGGCACGGCCGGAAGCATCGCAGGTTGCGGCAGCAACACGCAGCAGGTGGGGGTGCTGAAGAGCGCCGACTCCAATGGCAACCTGACCCTCTGCAGCGTGTACCCGAGCTTCCCCGCGGGCGCTGGTACACCGGACGGCAACATCCCGGGTGCAGGACCCGCGCTCACCTACAACCTGAGCGGCCTGATCAACTTCGCCGCACTGACGGCCGATGGCAGCGCCCTCACGGTGATCAACGACGCGTGGACGACGCTGCCCGCCAGCACGGGTGTGGACCCCACCGGCACCAACCGCGTGCTGATCGGCCAGTTCACCACGGGCGGTGCATTCAGCTTCCACATCAATGTACAGCTGAGCAGTCCCACCAACCAGCTGGAGACCTATGTGTGGAACCAGGCCGGCGCCGGTGAGACGGTGAGCCCCTTCCTGACCTACCCGCAGGCGCTTCCCCCGGACTGCAACGGTGTGCCCGGTGGAGCAGCAGTTCCCGGCACTGCTTGCAACGACAACAATGCGAACACGGGTAACGATACGTGGAATGCGAATTGCCAGTGCGTGGGCCAACTCATCGACTGCGCCGGTACCCCCGGCGGAACCGCCCTGCCCGGCACCGCCTGCAATGACGGCAACGCCAACACCGGCAACGATACCTACAATGCCAATTGCCAGTGCGTGGGCCAGCTCATCGACTGCACCGGTACCCCCGGCGGAACCGCCCTGCCCGGCACCGCCTGCAATGACGGCAACGCCAACACCGGCAACGATACCTACAATGCCAATTGCCAGTGCGTGGGCCAGCTCATCGACTGCACCGGTACCCCCGGCGGAACCGCCCTGCCCGGCACCGCCTGCAATGACGGCAACGCCAACACCGGCAACGATACCTACAATGCCAA
>CAZUNW010000004.1:15287-29321 GCA_964621425.1 uncultured Chryseobacterium sp.
GGCCAGCTCATCGACTGCACCGGCACCCCCGGCGGAACCGCCCTGCCCGGCACCGCCTGCGACGACAACAACGCCTGCACGGTGAACGATGTGTACACGGCCAACTGCGGTTGCGCTGGCACCTTCGCCGATGCGGACGCTGACGGCACCTGCGATGCGGATGATGCGTGCCCCGGCAGCCCTGAGCCCGGCCAAGCCTGCAACGACAACAACCCGCTTACGATCAACGACGTGGTGGGCGCGAACTGCCAATGCGCTGGAACGCCGATCGGCAACTGCACGGAACTGCTGACGCTGGAGATCAAGCTGGATAACAACGGTTCGCAGACCACCTGGGAGGTCCGTGACGTGACCGGCACGACCGTGATCGCCTCCGGTGGCCCCTACCAGAACGGCCTCGCCGGCACGACCGTGACCGAGACGCTCTGCCTGAACCAGATCTGCTACCGCCTCATCGTGAACGATGCAGCCGGCAACGGCATCAGTGGCGGCGGCTACGTTCTTCGTGACGCGAGCAACCGTCGCATCGTGGATGCCAACGGCCTGTTCAACAGCACAAGCAGCGCAGTGAACGAGTTCTGCCTGCCGCTCAGCAACGCCCGCCTGATCGCAAGCAGCTGCGACCGTGTGCGACCGTACACCAGCTCAACGCAGATCTACGCGAGCGCCTTCCCCGGTGCCTCCGGCTACCAGTTCTGGATTTTTGATCCCCACGGATCCTACACCCGCCGTGTGTTCACGACCACGCAGAATCTGGTTCCGGCCAACCTGCTGACCAACCCGGTGCCGGCCAACCGTGACCTCAACGTGCGTGTGCGCGCCCTGGTGGGAGGTACGTATACCGCCTTCGGTGCCGCCTGCCGCTTCCGCCTGAACACGGTGGGCAGCGTGCCCGAAAGCGGTCGCGAGCCCATCATTCTCGAGGCTGCCGGCAATGTGACCATGAACCTCTACCCGAACCCGAACCGTGGCGAGGTGCTGAACATGGCCTTCGATGGCATCACCGCGACCGAGCGCATGGACATCGATGTGATGGACATCCTCGGCAAGCGCATGATGGCCCAGCAGATCGCAGCTCCCAGTGGCGCCTTCGTGCACACCATGGACCTTGGCTTCCTTGCACCCGGCGTGTACATGGTGACCGTCCGCGTGGGCGAACAGCAGTACACCCAGCGCCTGGTGCGCCAGTAAGCGCCGAACACACCTGACCGGAAGGCCCTCCCTCGTGGGGGGCCTTCCGCGTTTGGCGCGATCTGAACCTCCATGCCCTTCGCGTGTACGGCACACGCCACCCTGCCCTTCCTTTGCAAGTTGAACCCCACTCCCATGCGCACCCACCTGCTCCCGCTCCTGTTCGCCACCAGCCTGCTGCATGCCGCGGAAGGCGAGAAGCCCGTCACCAGCCGTATCACGGCCGCCAAGGTGTTCCTGAGCGGCGCCCAGGTGACCAGGACCGCCGCCGCCACGGTGGTGACCGGACGGTCAACACTGGTGTTCACCGGCCTCAGCCAGGAGCTTGACCCGCTGAGCCTGCAGGTGACCGGCAGGGGGGGATACACCGTGCTAAGCGTGAACCACCGCATCAACTACCTCTCCGAAAGCCCCCAAGGCAAGGAGATAGCCGATCTGCAGGCCGCCATCCGGAAGCTGGAGCACGACTGGAACATCGAGAACGGCCTGCAGCAGGTGTGGGTGACCGAGGAGCAGCTGCTGCTGAAGAACAGCGCAGTGGGTGGCGCGCAGAACGGGATCACCGCGGTACAGCTCCAGGCCGTGAACGATTATGTGCGTGAACGGATGAAGGCCATGAAGGCCGGATGGCTCGCCCAGGAGGAGAGGAAGCAGGCCATTCACGTGGAGGCCGAGAAGCTGCGCCAGCAGCTGGCTGCGCTGCAGGCCCAGGCACCCCGCCCCACCAGTGAGGTGGTGGTGGAGATCGACAGCCCGGCCGACGTGAACGCCACCTTCACCATCGCCTATGTGGTACCTGGTGCGGGGTGGACACCCGCCTATGACCTGCGCGCCAAGGCGGTGGGACAGCCCATCGAGCTATTGATGAAGGCCCGCGTGTTCAACAACACCGGGGAGGACTGGACGCGCGTGCAGCTCGACCTGAGCAGTGGCAACCCGACCCTGGGCGGCTTGATGCCCCAATTGCAGCCGTGGGTACTGGAGCGCCCCTACGCGGTCGTCGACATCATGGAACGGGTCGGCAGCAGGAAGTTGCAGATGGCACCCAGCATGATGGATGCCGAGGACGTGCGAGGCGCGGTCAAGGGTGAGGAGGCGACCACACAGGTGGCCCATGCGGTGGTGCACCGGACCACCACGGTGGAATACGCCATCGCAACCCCCTTCAGTGTGCCGAGCGATGGGCAGCCCCACATGGTGGGCGTGCGCACGGACACCCTCGCGGCCGGCTATCGCCATGCCTGCACCCCCAAGCTCGACACCGATGCATTCCTTTTCGCCCGCACCACCGGTTGGGAGGACCTCGACCTGCTGCCCGGGGAAGCCAATGTGTTCTTCGAAGGGACCTTCGTGGGCCAGAGCATGCTGGACCTGAGCCGCCCGACCGACACCCTGGAGATCAGCCTGGGCCGCGACAAAGGCGTGGTGGTGGAGCGGGTCCGGCGCAAGGGCACCGATGTAAAGGCAGTGGTCGGAGGCAAACGCACCGTCACCCGCGGATGGGACATCACGGTGCGCAATACAAAGTCCACCGGTGTGGACCTTTACCTGCTGGACCAGTACCCACTCAGCCCGCGGAGCGAGGTGGAGGTGCGGCTTGAAGAAGCAGGGGGTGCGGCAGTGGACGACCAACGCGGCCTGCTCACCTGGCACATGGATATGGAACCCAAGGCCACGCGCAAGGTGGGATTCGCGTACAGCGTGAAGCACCCCAAGGATGAACCTGTCATCGTCGAATAGACGGACTGACCACCCGCGGGAACATGGACGGGCGAGTGCCCAACCCACCGATCAGGGTCGGAAGCACTTCACCCCTTCGGCATCGGCCAGGTACACCGTATTGGTGATGCCGTCCACCTCGTAGCGCGGGCTTTTCTCCTTGCCGAGCGGGATGGCGGCCACATCACCCCCATCGCTCTTGCGCAGGGCCTTCAATTCGAAGGTGCCCTTCCCCGCTTCGCCCATCACAAAATGGATGTCGCTGGTGCTGGTCGTGGCCTTGAAGCGTGCATTGGCCTCCTGGAAGAAGCGTTTGGTGGCACCGGCGGCCACCTGCGCCGCATCGCCATACACCTGGGACAGACCGCTGCTGAGGTCCCTGGCGAAAGCGGAGCCCGGGTCGTTCACCTGGATGTTCTGGGCAGCCGAGCCGAAGGCGGCACTGGTGTAGCCGAAGGCAGCCGTGTAGTAGGCGGCACGCACGGCGCTGGCGTACTTCAGCGCACGCACAAGGCCGCTTTCGCGCGGCGCGGGCACGTACTTGCGGTACTTCACCCCGCCATCCGCCCCCAAAAGGGCCATGTTCTGGTCGCTGGTCAGGACAAGCCCTCCGGTCGTGTATTCCAGACCGGTGGCATCCTCCTTCCCCTCGAACTCCACCGGCTCGGCGTTCAGCGGCCTTGAGCCGCCGCCGGCGCCCGGGATGGCGTGCAGTATGCCATCGCGCGTATTGAAGACAAAGACCTGCCCGTCGCCCATGGCCACGAGGTCGGCTCCGCCCTTCAGCGCCTTCGGCAGGCGCACCATGCCATTGGCCAGGTCGATGAGCTGCACTTCCTGTTCGGTCGCAACGAGCACGTCACCACCCAGTGGGGTGACGCTCCGCACCACGCCGTCCAGCTTCACGGGCTTGGCCCAGAGCTCGGCACCGCCGGCGTCCACGAGGGTGACCACACCATCATCACCACCGCTCGTGAGCAGGATGCCCTTGTCCAGCGCCACGGCGCCAGCCAGTACACCCTTCACACCGATGCCCTTGCCATTCTTTCCCCACAGCCCGGTGCCTGCCATGTAGTCCAGCAGGGTCACCTGCTTCGTGTCGCCGGCTCCCACCAGCAGGCCCTCCTTGAGCGGCACGATGGTGCCCATCTTCTGGGGCATGGACAGCGGCGCCGTCCAGGCATAGCCGCCATCCGAAAGGCGGAATGCGTTCACGAAGGTGGAGTAAGTGAAAGTGACCGTCTTTTTCCCTTGGGCATCGGTGGTCTCGCGGCGCTGCTCGTTCTGCATGCCCAGGAAACAGATGCCGGGCGCGAACGGCGTGGTAATGAACACGCCAGTCACGTTGGGCAGGTTGAGGTTGGCGGCGTTCTTGTCCATGAGAGCCATCAGGCTGTTCATGCCCGCGGTCATCTTCTCCGCCTCGGGGTTGGGAGCCTTTTTCCAGATCTCGTTGCCCGTGAGTGCGTCGAGCTTGTAGATGTAGGCGAAGGTGCAGAGCAGGATGGCGTCAGCGCCGTCGCTGTTGCAGGCCGTGATGCGGCTGAAGCTGTCGTCCTTGGTCCAGCGCACCTGGCCCGTGCCCATGTCCACGCAGGCCATCGCCGCCGTCTTGTCAGCCTTCTGGCCGGCGAGGATGATGGCATTGTTGGCATACAGGAAGTACTTGCTGGTGATCCGCGAGATGCCGGCCTTTTCGCTGTTGAATACCACCTGCCCGGTGAAAGGCTCCACGATGAACAGGTCATCGGGGCTGTCGCCCGGAACCAGAGTGATGAAGGGGGTGCGGGCCACCTCTTCGTAGTTGGCCTCAGGGACGTTCGCCAGTTCAGCGATGGTCCAGGACACCTGCCCAGTGGCGGGGTCCACGCCCTTTAGCCCCTCGCCGGTGCCCACCACCAGAGCTCCAGCGCTGGTGATGCGCATCCATTGGGCGTTGCCACAGCGGGCGGTCCAAGTGGGTGTGAGTTGCGCATTGGCGGCAGCGGCAAGGGTCAGGAGGCCAGTAAGGAACAGGTGGCGCATGGCGGTAGGATGAGGTTTGGGGTGTCCTGGAAGGCAAGGAACATGCCAGACGGGCAGCGAAGGAACCACTTTCCGGCCGGAAATGTTCGCAAACCCACGCCCATGGCCGAAACAAGACGATGGGACGGGCCAAAACCGGCGGCGGGTCGGGCTTCCGGAGCGGGTGGCGTTTGGAGGAACGGGAAATCGGCCCTACTTTCGTGGTGCCCAACGGCCGGAGTGTGCTTTGGCGAGACCACTCAGGCACAGGCAAAGACCAACCAAACACGTCAGTAGAACGCATGAACATTTACGTCGCCAATGTGCCTTACTCAGTGAAGGACCAGGACCTCCGTGAGCTCTTCGAGCAATACGGAGAGGTGAGCTCCGCCAAGATCATCATGGACAAGGCCACCAACCGGAGCCGCGGCTTCGGCTTCGTGGAAATGCCCGATGACGGCGCCGGCCGCCAGGCCATCGAGGCCACCAACGGCAAGAACTTCCACGGCCGTGACCTCGTGGTGAACGAGGCCCGCCCCCGTCCGGAAGGCGACCGCCCCTTCCGTGGAGGTGGCGACCGCGGTGGATACCGCAACGACCGCGGCGGTTTCCGCGACCGCGGCGAGCGCTCGTACCGCCGCGACGACGAGTGATCCCGATCAACGACCCCAAGGAAGCCCCGCCCACAGCGGGGCTTCTTCGTTGCAGCCACCCCGCCGATACAGGTAGCTTTGCCCCCATGCTGACGAACCTGTTGCGCAGCGTGGGGCTCACCCTGCTCCTGGTGGCCCATTTCCAAGGCCATGCCCAACGCCCCGGCGGCGGGGGCCGCCCGGTGAACGGCCGCATCTACGGCAAGGTGCTTGACGGCGTGAGCGGCAAGGGGGCTGAGTTCGCCAGCGTAACCCTGCGCCATGCGGTGCGCGACAGCGTGCTGACCGGCACTTTGGTGCGCGGGAACGGCGATTTCCTGCTCGAGCCCGTTCCAGGCGGGCGGTACCGCCTGCAGGTGAGCTTCATCGGATACCGGACGCTGGAGCAGAGCGTGGAAGTGAACCGTGAACGCTCCGAAGTGGACCTGGGCAACCTTCGTCTGGAACCCGATGCCGGTGTGCTGAAGGAAGCGAACGTGGTGCGCGAGAAGAGCACCATGCAGATGCTTGTGGACCGCAGGGTGTTCCAGGTTGACAAGGACCTGGCGGCGCGCGGCGGCACCGGTGTGGATGTGATGAAGAACGTACCCGGCCTGAGCGTTGACCTTGAGGGGAACGTGGAGATGCGGGGGGCGCGGCCCCAGATCCTGGTGGACGGCCGGCCCACGTCCATGAGTCTGGAACAGATCCCGGCCGAGGAGATCGAACGGGTGGAGGTGATCACCAATCCGTCGGTGATCTTCGACGCCAATACAACGGGCGGCATCATCAATGTGGTGCTCAAGAAGAGCACGAAGCCGGGATACAGTGGGCAGTTGCAGGGCGGCATTGGCACCAATGGACGCTACCAGGCCGGGGGCAACCTCAACCTGCGAGAAGGGCGCTGGGGCTTCAACCTGAGCGGGAACTACAACGACGGAAACAACGTCACGGACGGCCTAACCCAGCGCACGGACCTTGCCCAGGGGGAGCCCGTGGGCAGCTTCGAGCAGAACACCACGAGCCGAGCCGGACGGCGGGGCTATGGGGGCCGGGTGGGCATGGACCTCCAGGTGAGCAACCGGAGCACCCTGACCATTTCACAGAGCATCCGCTACCACGACATGTCCGGGCATGAGGAGCAGGAGTTCCAGGAGCTGGGGGCGGCGGGCCAACCGACCTCGTCGGGGATCCAGGTGAACGACTCGGAGAGCGACACGCGCAGCCTGACCTCGCAAGCGGCCTTCCGGCACAAGGCGCCCAAGGAGGGCAAGGAATGGTCGATGGACCTCACCTACAACCGCTGGGACAGGGATAGCTGGTCCCGCTTCGACCTGCGGCGTGATCTGGCGGGCGGCGGCACGGACAGCACCTCACCGCGCATCCAGGACAACCTGGGGGGTTCCTACTACGACCAATGGTCCTTCCAGGCCGATGCAGTGGACCCCCTCTCCGAGCGCAGCAAGCTGGAGTACGGACTGAAGAGCAACTTCAAGTGGGACCGCACCTACATCGATGTGCTGGTGACGGCGCCTCCGGCCAGCATCCCCGTGATCGACAGTGCGCTGACCAACGACTACCTGATCACCGACGTGGTGAATGCCGCCTATGTGAACTGGACACGCACGCTGACCGAGCGCTGGAGCCTGCAGGCGGGCCTCCGCATCGAACAGACCTGGTTCGTGACGGAACTGGTGGGCAAGGACCAGGAGTTCAGCTACAAATACCCGGACGGTGGCGAGGACCTGGCCAAGGCGCTGTTCCCCGCCGTATACGTGGTCCATCGCTGGCCCGGCACCCAGCGTGAACTGCAGGTCAACTTCTCCCGCAAGATCGAACGGCCGCGTTTCTGGCAGATCATGCCCTTCATCATGTTCAGCGACGCACGGAACGTGCGCATCGGGAATCCGGGCCTCGGCCCCGAGATGAACAACCTCGCCGAGGTGAACCACCTGCTGCCTTTCTGGAAGGGGCGGGCCACCTGGTTCAGCAGCGTCTTCGGCCGCTACACGGAGGACGTGGTGACCGGCTTCAACACCCCGCTTGCCACGGACAGCACAATCCTGCTGAACACCTTCGTGAACGGCAGCTATAGCGCCACGGGTGGCTGGGAGAACATGATCAAGGTGGACGCGGCCAAGGGCCTGCAGCTCACCCTGAGCGGCACCGTGCAGTACCTCGATGTGGTGCTGACCGAGGCCGATGGAGGTGATCGCAACCAGGGGCTTTTCTGGAACGCCAAGCTGCTGCTCAACTACAGGCTGCCAAAGGACTGGTCCGTGCAGGTGAACGGGGAATACGAGGGCCCGAGGGTGCAGCCGCAAGGCCGTTCACTCGCGCAGTACGGCGTGGACCTGTCCGTGGGAAAGGACATCACCAAACGCCTGAACGCCGTGCTGTCCGTGAACGATGTGTTCTTCACCCGCGTGTGGGGGAACACCCTCGAGACGCCACTGTTCGAGCAGGAGAGCTACCGCCGCCGAGAGATGCGGTTCGTACGCTTCACCCTCTCCTGGCGCTTCGGGGAGCAGAACAATTCGCTCTTCCGACGCAGGCAGCCCACGCGCGATGGCGGCGACAGCGGTGGGATGGACATGGGCGGCTAAAGGTCCTGCACCTCCCACGTCGGACAGCCGACGGTCCCCAGGTCATCGTAGAAGTCCAGGAAATGCAGCTTGTGAAAGAATCCCTGGGCATCGTGCACGATGTACACGATAGCGGGGTCCACCGTGTAGGAGCTGGTCTCGAAGGAGTACACCTTCCAGTCAAAGCCGATGGCATCCCGCGCTGTACTGAACGGATGCACAAGGGTATCGGCAAGCGTCACCGATGAAAGGTCAGTTGCCGGGATGCGCGCCACGCGCACACCGGGCGGTGTTAGCACGCCCGTCACGATATAGGGGATGAAGGGGTCGAGGAACTGGTGCGTGTACTGGGTGAGGACCATGTCCCAGCTGCCTGTGGGAGGCTCCACGTCCACCGCACCGCCGGTAAAGCTGAACATGGTGGAGGCGGCGCTGGAGGACTTGGGGAGCACATGCTCCTGAATGCCCGTACCATCCAGCCCTGCCGTGCGGAACACGTAGGAAAAGGTGGAGGCGGAGATCAGTTGCAACTTGCGGATGCCCAGGCTGACGCCGAATGCGTTGTAGCCCAGGTCGATGAGGTGGATGTCCTGGGCGGACCGCCAATCGCCGATGGCCGTGCTGTCGGGATGACCACTGGGGGCATCAATGCGGCGTCCGAGGTACATGCCCACGGTGTCCACCGGTGTGGAGAGGTCACCGGGGCCGATGTTCCATGCCGTCATCAGGCGGCTTCCGTTCAACCAGACGCGCCACGCATCCGGTGCGCTCTCAAAGGCCAGGTCCCATGCGGTTTTCGGGTTGGTACGCACGACCTCGCGCGAGGCGATGTCCACCCAGAGCTGGTCCTGGTAGCCGGACCCCATGCAGAGCTGAACCTGGTCGGCATCGCCGCGCGGACGGGCGGGCACGGGTAATTCCTCCTTGATGCATCCGGCAAGCAGCAGGCCTGTGAGGGGTAGCAGGGGCTTGAGACGCGGATGCAGGGTCATTTGCGCAGTTCGAATTCGAGGCGCACGAACCATGTGCGCCCTGTGGACATGGGCACGGAGCCGCCCTCCGGTGCATGCGCGCCCTGGACCAGGGTGGCCGCCAGGTCGCGCACGTTGAAAAGGTCCTTGCACCCCATTGTGAGGGCGATACGGCGGTCCAGAAAGGAGCGGGTCACAGTGGCATCGGCCATGTGGTAGGATGCGATCGTCCCGCGGGTGAGTTCGCCACTTGCGTCCAGCACGTAGTTGGCCAGTTCCCCCTGGTACTTGTAGAAGAGCGCCGCGGTGAGGCCCGCACGCGGCAAACACCAGGTGATGGAGCCGCGCAGCTCAGGGCTCCACAGCACCGTGGATGCAAGGTCATCCACACGGCCGGTGGCGGCGGCGCCAAGGGAGAGCGTCCACCGCGCATCCTCCCAGCCCGCACCGAGGGAACCGCCGAAGGTGCGCAGGTCGCCGATGTTGGTGTAGGCATAACGCGTGGCGTTGAGCTGTGCGAGGGTGATCAGGTCTTGGACGGCGTTGCCGAACGTGCCCAGCTCGGCCGTCCACGTGCCCTTGTCGCCGGCAGATCTGAAGGAGAGCCCCGCACTGGCATGGTGCGCACGTTCGGCGACGAGTTCGGGATCGCCTACGATGTCGTGGTTGATGTCCACGAAATACAGGTACATCTCCTTCAGCGAAGGTGCGCGGAAGCCGCGTGCATAGGCGGCCCGGAGGGTGAAGCATCCGTCGATGGTCCAGCGCAGGTTGAAGGAAGGGATGAGCGGCGCTGCGAAGCGGGAGTTGTAGGCATAGCGCAGGCCGGGACGCAGGGTAAGCGCGTCAACGGGTCGGTACTCCATGGTGGCGAACGCCGCCAGGTCGGTTATCGAAACGCCGTCACCAGCGATCCGATCCCCGGAACCGGTCTCGTGGTTGAGGTCCACCCCCACCTCCCACCCCGGTGCGGCATCATCAGGCTTGGAGACCAGGCTTGCCCGCAGGTTGGTGAGTGTGAAGCGGGATGTGTCCTGGGTCCCGGGGGCCGTGACCAGCTGCCCACTGAGATCGGTGAGATCCCGGAACCACGTATTGCGGGCGCGGCTGTAGCGCTGGTGCGCAAGCTGGGCCTGCAGGTTGCGCCGCGGGCCGAAGCGCAGTTCGCTGAACAACGCATTGTCGAACCGGCGGGTCTGGTATTGTTCATCAAAGGCGGTCTCGTTGTACGGTGCCCGTGGGCGTCCCCGATTGATGATGCGGTCCTGGAATACCTCCCCCTTGTAGCCCAGGGTCCAACGCCCACCGCTCCATCGATGGCCCAGGCGGGCGAAATACTGTTCACGGGGCTTCCACTCCTGGAAACGGGTGCTGTCCGCAGGACGTGGCGCCGGATCGTACCAACCGCCTGACGAGGGGTCCCATCCAGCGAAGGCGTTCCGTCCGGCGGTGATGGAGAAGGCGTTGCTTCCCAAGCGGAAGGAGGCGTTCGCGCTGAGGTTGAGCCGCCCGATGTGCTCGGCATAGCCAACCAGCTTCACACGGCTTCCCGCATCAGCCCTGCGGGTGATCAGGTTGATGGTTCCCGCCAGGGCATTGGTGCCGTAATTCACACTCAGTGGACCCTCCACCACCTCCACCCGCTCGACAGCGGTGAGGTCGATCTGGGAAAGGTCGATGTCACCATCCTGGCGGCCGATCACGGGCACCCCGTCCACCAGCACCTTCACGTTCTCGCCGCCAAGCCCCTGCATGCTGACGGAGGTACCCAGGATGTTGTCCTGGCCGAGGCGCAGGTTCAGCTCATTCCGGAGGGCGTCCCCCAGGTTGTTGGCCGCCATGCGATCGATGCGTGCGCGGTCGATCACCCGCACACGGTGCACGGCCCTGTCGGACGTTATCGATCCATACTGGCCCGTGACCACTACCTCGCTCATGGCGGTGGTGGACCGGGTGAGCTGGACGAGGTGCGGTCCCCGTCCGGTCAAGGTGTCGACGTGGGGCAGGTGCCCCAGCATGTCAACGGAAACGTAAACCGGTTGCGCAGGATCCGCCGGTATCACGACGCTTCCACGTGCATCGGCACCGGCGCGACCGGAGATCCCCTGTTGCAGCCAGCCAACGGTCGCACCGGGAAGGGGGCCACCAGCGTCAGACAGGCAGCGTACCTCTACCTGGCCGATGCAATGCTGCGTCCCAGCCAGGCAAAGGAGTCCTGCCCATACAGGTCGTAGCAGGCTCATCCGCCGGGATGCCATCACCTTAAGGCACGGGGTTCATCGCCACTCAGCGGTGCAGCAGGCGGACCATGGTGGTGCCACTGTCTGTGAAGAGGCGAATGATGTAGGCACCGGAAGGCCGACCGCCGATATCGACAATGAGGGGGGATCCCACGGGAGCGGGGACGGCCACGATGCGGCCGGTCGCATCGAGCACCTCGATGGTGCGCACGGCGACATCTCCGGCATCGATGAACACCCGACCATCGTCAGTGGGGTTAGGCCAGACAAGCATCCTGGCTGCCGCCACATCGGGAACGGAGGTTGCGCTCACCAGCTCCTGGGTGAAGTTGAACACACCGGAACCGCTGCCACCGAAACCTGTGAACACGAGATGCCAGACATTGCCGCCCAGGTCGCGGACGAAATAGCTCAGCGAATCCTCGATGACCCATTGGAACGCCTGCATGTCGAAACGCTTCCAGTCGAAGCCAATGGTGTTGATGCGCTGCTCCATCTCCGCAGCTGTCCAATCCGCTTCCTGGGGCGTCATGCCGTCCATGCGAGCCGCATCCACACCCTTGTTCTGCAGCACACCGGTGACGCCGTACGGCTGCGGTATGAAGGACACGTACTTCACGAAGGTGAGGTCCCACGAATCGTTGGCGGGCTCGCGGTCAACAGCGGTATTGGTCGCGAGGTCCCAGTAGGCGAAGTTCTTGGTGCTGTACGCGGCCTTGTTGACCTGACCGACAAGCTCGTCGCTGCCATCGATGTTGGCATGCGTGAACGTGTAGGTGCCGGTGGCGAGCCCGTCGATACGGAGCTTGCGCCAGTTGCCTGAGCCCAGGCGGATCAGGAAGATGGTATCCCCGGCGACCACGTGGGTGATCATGTTGTAATTGCCCCAGCCCAGGTCGAACTGGTCCGCATAGGGCCCTTGGTTCAGGGCGCCACAGCTCCAGCTCGTATCGGCATTGTGGGCTCGCGGCCAGGTGGAAAGGCCTGCGGTGTCCACGCTGGACCATTGAGCGATGCTGAAGGGGCTTTTGACCACCTCAACGCCGACCTTTTGGGTGTTCACCAGAACACTGGCCCGGAAACCCTGGATCTCGAAGGCCAGGTCCCAGTCGTTGACCGGAGCGGAGGCCACCACGCCGTTCTGGAGGCTGTACCACACCTGCTGGGTGTAGCCCGGACCAATACTGATGGTAACGGGGGTCTGTGCTGTGAGCGGTCCAACGATGACAAGAAGGACCAGGAGGAACGATGATCGCATAGGGGAGCTTGGATTTTCGAGGCGCAAAGCAACGGCCGCGCGCAGGGGATAACAAGGATGGCCGGGTGTGTTCGGTCATGGAAGTGCAACAAGGCGCTGAAACAGCAGGGCCCGGGATTCACCGACATTCGTCGGATCCTCCCGGGCCCCGCCTCACCGGACCTCGTGATCAGTCCACTTTCGTGAACCGCTTGGTAACGTCCCCACCGCCCATCGCCAGGCGAAGGATGTACTGGCCGGGCACAAGGCCCGACACATCCACAGTGGTCCGGGTATCGCCCTGGCCTGCGTTGACCGCAAGGGCAGGGATGGCCACCTGACCAAGGATGTTCACCACGCTCAGCTCAATGCGGGCATCGGTGTAGGAGGTGATCTTCACGTTGAGCACATCACGCACCGGCACGGGCCAGGCGTCAAGCTCAGCCACAGGCATGTCCTGCTCGATGGACTTAAGGAACTCCTCGTCAAGCACACGTCCGTCGCTCAGGATGAACGCGGAACCACCCTCCTGGTCGACACCGAACACACCATCAAGCAGCGCACAGAGGAAGGGACCCACCACAAGGTGGGGCGCTCCGTTCACGTCAAGGCTGGCGCAGATATCGCCACCACCCTGGATCAACAGAGCGTTCACGTCAAAGCCGGTGGTGACACCGAACTGGACGATGCTGAGGTCGAGGGTGGCGGGATCGTAGACAAGGGTGTGGATGCGGTACAGGCCCAGTTGCTGCACCGTGAACACCGGCGTGGCGCTGACCTGCTGGATGGTGAGTCCTAACCCGCGGGTTAAGACATACAGCGTCTGGTATCCGGCGGGCACCACGGCATTGCCGGAGGGCACGCCCACGAGCGTGGCGTTCCCACCGGAACGGCACTCGATAAAGTCCTCGGACAGGATGGTCCCGGCATCGGCCAGGCACTCCTGCTCGCACTCCGTGACGTTCACCGGGGCACCGGCCACATCAAGGCTTGCGCAAATCGCGCCACCACCCTGCACCAGCAGGCCGTTCACATCGAAGCCGGTTGTCACGCCCAGTTGGACGACGCCCAGATCCAGCGTCGCCGGATCGTAAACCAGCGTATGGATCGTGTAAAGGCCCATAGCCGTCACGTTGAACGAGGGCGACGCACCCGCGTTGACGATGGTGAGGTCGGTACCCTGGGTCAGCACGTACACCGTCTGGTAGCCGGCAGGCACGTTGATGTCACCATTGGGGGTGGCCGATACCGTGGCAGAGCCACCGTTCAGGCACACGAGACTCGCTGTCGCGGACAGTGTACCTGCGTTCGGGCTGCTCACCGTGAATTGAGCGCCCGGCACGTCCAGGCTCGCGCAGATGGCACCGCCACCCTGCACCAGCAGGCCGTTCACATCGAAACCGGTGGTCACACCCAGCTGGACGATGCCCAGGTCCAGCGTCGCCGGATCGTACA
>CAZUNW010000005.1:0-19705 GCA_964621425.1 uncultured Chryseobacterium sp.
GTGGCGCGTCTCGGCGCTCACGCCGTCTGACGCGCGGGTGGAGAGCAGCCCGTAGACCACCGTGATGTCCTTGTAAGGGGCGTTCACCTCCAGGTCGGTGCTGCAGGCGGCGGCGACGAAGGGGAGGAGCAGAAGGGCGGTGGTGCGGCGTGCCATGGGAAGGGGGGCAAAGATAGGCGGGTGCGGGAAGTGGGGGCAGGGAGCGGGGCGGCTCACCTAGCTTTGGGGGCTGCCTGCAGGGCGGCGCACCGGGCATGAGCACACACAAGGACGTGCGGCGCGTGACTACCCACACGCTGCAGGAGATGAAGGCCAAGGGCCAGCCGATCGCCATGCTCACGGCGTACGACTTCAGCCTGGCCACACTGGTGGATGGTGCGGGGATCGATGTGATCCTGGTGGGCGACAGCGCCAGCAACGTGATGGCGGGGCACGAGACCACGCTGCCCATCACCCTGGACCAGATGATCTACCACGCCGGCAGCGTGGTGCGCGGGTGCCAGCGGGCGCTGGTGGTGGTCGACCTGCCGTTCGGCACCTACCAGGGCAACAGCAAGGGTGCGCTGAACAGCGCCATCCGCATCATGAAGGAGAGCGGTGCACATGCCGTGAAGCTGGAGGGCGGGCGCGAGGTGATCGGTTCGATCGAGCGCATCCTCACCGCCGGCATCCCGGTGATGGGTCATCTGGGGCTCACCCCGCAGAGCATCTACAAGTTCGGCACCTACGTGGTGCGTGCCCGCGAGGAGGCCGAGGCGCGGCGCCTGCGCGAGGATGCGCGCCTGCTGGAGGAGTCGGGCTGCTTCGCCATCGTGCTGGAGAAGATCCCGGCGGCACTGGCTGCGGAGGTGGCCGCCAGCGTGTCCATCCCGGTGATCGGCATCGGGGCGGGCGCCGGGGTGGATGGACAAGTGCTGGTCCTGCACGACATGCTGGGCATCAACAAGACCTTCAACCCGCGCTTCCTGCGCCGCTACGCCGACCTGCACGGTGTGATCACCGATGCCGTGGCCCGCTACCTGAACGACGTGCGCTCGCGTGATTTTCCCGGACCCGACGAACAGTACTGACTGGCCGGTCGTGCTCTGGCGCGACGCCCACCTGGTGGCGGTGAACAAGCCGCCCGGCGTACCCGTGCAGCCCGACACCACCGGTGATGCCGATCTGCTGGCGGCCTTGCGCGCCGTGCATCCCGGCGAGGCCATCGGCCTGCCTCACCGGCTGGACCGCCCGGTAAGCGGCGTGGTGCTGCTCGCCCGCACGGCGGCTGCCCTGGAGGGCCTCGGGGGCCTGTTCCGCGCGCGCTCCGTGCGGAAGACCTACCTGGCCGTGGTCCACGGTGCATGGGAGCGGGAAATGGTGCTGGAGCATGCGCTCGTGCACGATGCGCGCAGCCGCAAGGCCCGTGTGGACGCGGCGGGCGCGCCGGCCCGGCTGGCGGTGCGGCCCCTGCAGGTCGGTGACCGCTACACCCTGGTGGAGGTGCGGCCGGAGGGCGGTGCCTTCCACCAGATCCGCGCCCAGCTGGCGGCGGCCGGGCATCCCATCAAGGGCGATGTGAAGTACGGGGCGCGGCGCGGCGAGCGCGACCGCTCCATCGCGTTGCATGCGCTGCGCCTGGAGCTGCCGCATCCGGTGGGCGGTGCGCCGCTGCGGGTGGAGGCGCCCCTGCCGGGCACGCGCACCTGGGATCCCTGGCGTGCGGCACTGCAGGGATGATGCGGTCGCGCGGCCGCACCTATCTTGGCCCCATGCGATCCCCGATCCCACACGGCGCACTCATTCTCGCGCTCGCCTCCACCCCCGCATTGCAGGCGCAGGTCCTCATCAGCGATTCTCTGCTGCTCTCCTTCACGCAGCAGCAGCTTATCGATACCGGTGTGGGCAATGCCACCAACGGCATCGATGTGTACCGCCTGAAATACTGGAGCACGGATGCCGATGGCCAGCCCATCGTGGCCTCCGGGGCGATGATGGTGCCCGTGGGCGACACCTGCTACCACTCCATTGCCTGCTACATGCACGGCACCATCCTGGAGAAGGAGAAGGTGCCCTCGCGCCTGAGCCAGGAGGCGCTGGTGGGCTACTACCTGAGCGGGATCGGTTTTGTGAGCGCGCTGCCCGATTACCTGGGGCTGGGCGATTCGCCGGGGCAGCACCCCTACGTGCATGCCGCCACCGAGGCGTCCGCCTCCATCGACCTGCTGCGCGCTGTGCGCGAATGGTGCGGCACGCATGACGTGCTGCTCAACGGGCAGCTCTTCCTGAGCGGCTACAGCCAGGGTGGGCATGCCTGCATGGCCACGCACCGCGCCATTGAACAGCAGTTCCCTGCGGAGTTCACCGTCACCGCCAGCGCCCCCTGCTCGGGGCCCTACGATGTGAGCGGGGTGCAGGCCCAGGTGATCCTGGATACAGTTCCTTATCCGGCTCCTTACTACCTGCCGTACGTGGTGTTCGGCTACGGTTCGGTCTACCCGGGCCTGTTCAACTCGCCCTCCGAGGTCTTCGATGCCCCCTGGGACACGCTGTTGCCCCCGCTGTTCGACGGCACCCACGGATCGGGTGAGGTGGACGCGGTGATGCCCGACGTGCCCAGCGTGGTGATGAAGGACAGCGTGCTGCAGGCCTTCTCCAACGACCCGCAGCATCCCTTCCGCCTGGCGCTTCAGGACAACGACCTGTACGACTGGGTTCCGCAGGCGCCTGTGCGCATGTTCTACTGCAATGCGGACGACCATGTGTTCCCGGGCAATTCGCAGGTGGCCCTCCAGGCGTTCCAGAGCGCCGGTGCCACGCAGGTGAGCTCGGTGGACATGGGTGCGCTGGACCACGGTGCCTGCGCCTTCCCTGCGCTGCTCGCCGTGCGCAGCTGGTTGATCAGCCTGCAGGGTGAATGCACCTGGAACGATGTGCCGGAGCTGGCCGAGCGCAGCTGGCAGGTGTTCCCCACCGTCACGCATGACCGACTGAACCTGGTTCATCCCTTCGGTGGTGCGCTGCGCTGGACGGTGCAGGACGTACGCGGTGCCGTGGTGGCGCAGGGTGCGCTGGACGGTCCCGGTGCGGTGGACATGGCCGCGCTGGCCCCGGGCCTGCACGTGATCACCATCGAGGACGGCAAGCGCCGTTCGGCGCACCGCTTCGTGCGCCTGCCCTGAGCGCCTCAGGCGGGGTCCACGTCCACGATGAGGCGCACGCGCCCGTCGGGGGTGGCGCCCTGCAACCTGTCGATCGCGGCGCGCAGCAGTTCCTTCTCGCGGGCGTGCGCACCGCGCGCCAGTTTCACCAGCACGTTGCGAATGTGCTGGTCGCGCACCCACGCCACCCCGGGCGTCTCCGGTCCGAGCACACGGTCGCCGAGGTCGGGCCGCAGCAGCTCCACGAGGGTGTGCGCTGCGCGGTGCACGCGTTCCTCGGAGCGGTGCTTGAGGGTGAAGCGCACCAGCCGTGAGAAGGGCGGGTAGCCGTGCGCGCGCCGGTGCTCCAGTTCGCGGGCATGGAATCCGTCCACATCGTGGCGCAGTACGTGGCCCAGCACGGGGTGCCCCACATCGAATGCCTGGATGAGCACGCGACCCTGCACGCCGCGCCGGCCGCTGCGCCCGGCCACCTGGGCCATGAGCTGGAAGGCGCGCTCGTGGGCGCGCATGTCGGGGAAGCGCAGCAGGCGGTCGGCGTTGAGTATGCCCACGGTATTGACACGCTCCATGTCGAGCCCCTTGGTGACCATCTGCGTGCCCACGAGCACATCGATTCGGCCCTCGGCGAAGTCGTGCAGCAGGCGTTCGAGGGCGTGCCTGCCGCGGGCGGTGTCCTGGTCGAGGCGTGCCACGCGCACATCCGGCAGCGCGGCGGAAAGCTCCTCTTCGATGCGTTCGGTACCCAGGCCGATCATGCGCAGGCGCTGGCTGCCGCAGGAGGTGCATGCGCTGGGCGGCGGCTTGCTGCGTCCGCAGTAGTGGCAGCGCAGCTGGTGGTCGCGTTTGTGGTAGGTGAGGCTCACGTCGCAGTGGTCGCAGTTGGGCACATGGGCGCACTGTTCGCACTGCCACACGGGCGCGTAGCCACGTCGGTTCTGGAAGAGGATCACCTGGTCGCGCCGCTCCACCGCCTGTTGCACGGCCTGCAGCAGTTCAGGTGTGAAATGGCCCTGCATCCGCCTGCGCTTATGTGCCTCGCGCATGTCGCCGTAGCGTTCCAGCAGGCGCGCGTGGCCGTATTTGCCCTGGTGTGCGTTGTGGAGCGACTCCATGGAGGGCGTGGCCGAGCCCAGCAGGACGGGCGCGCCGAGCAGGCCACCCAGGACGAGGGCCATGTCACGGGCGTTGTAGCGCGGTGCGGGGTCCTGTTGCTTGTAGGAGGGGTCGTGCTCCTCGTCCACTATGATGAGACGCAGGCGGTGGAAGGGCAGGAACAGGGCGGATCGGGCGCCGACGATGATGGGGTGGGCGCCCGGGTCGCGGTTCATGGCCGACCACAGGTCGGTGCGCTGGCGTGCGGTGAGGCGGCTGTGGAACACGCCCACGCGGTCGCCGAAGCGGGTGCGCAGGCGGCCGATGAGCTGGGTGGTGAGGGCGATCTCCGGCAGCAGGTACAGCACCTGGCCACCGGCCTCCACGGCCTCCTGGATCAGGTGGGCGTAGACCTCCGTCTTGCCCGATCCGGTGACGCCTTGCAGCAGGCAGCACGGGTGGTCGCGGAACGCCTCGCGCACCTCCTGCAGGCTGGCCTGCTGGGCGGGGGAGAGCACGGGCGTGCCCTGTCCGGGGCGTTCGGGCGGCCGGTCGGCGGGGCGTTCGGTGACCTGGAAGAGCCCCTTGCGCACCAGTTCCTCCACGTGGCGCCGTTCGGCGCCTGCCGCCTTCAACAGGCGCGCCTCGGCCACGGGCGAGGCCTTCGCGAGCCAGTGGCCCAGCTCGATGCCCTTCATCAGCAGGGCGAGCTGGCGCGGTGCGCGTGCGAGCCGGTCGAACCAGGCATGCAGCGCTTCCTCGCCTGCGGCCCCGGGTGCGAGGTCCACATACCGCACAAGGCGTTCCGTGGCGGTCGTACGCAGCTCCTCCTCCAGCGCCACGGCCCCTTCGTCCAGCAGCAGCTTCATGGCGCGGATGGGGTCCTTCACCTGCAGCAGGTCGCCGGCCTCCCCGAGGCTGATGGCGGGCCGTTCGGTGAGCGCATCCAGGAGCAGTGCGCTGCGCGGGGTGCGTGCGGCATGGTCGGCGGTGAGTGCCGTGGCGGTGACGCGTGTCTCGCTGGTGAGCACCAGCGGGCCGGGAAGCGCACCGATCATCACCTCGCCGAGGGTGCACAGGTAGTGCTCCGCCAGGGCCTGCCAGAAGCGCAGGTGAACCTCGCCGAGCAGGGGCGAGGTGTCCAGCACGCTCATCACCGGCCGCACCTGGCGCCCCTCGGGGCGCCGGTCGTGTACGCGCATCACCAGCCCGCCGTAGAGCTTGCGGCCGGCGCCGAAGGGCACCACCACGCGCATGCCGGGCAACACACCGGCCTGCTCCTCCGTCAAGGCATAGGTGAACACCCCGGGCACGGCCGCAGGCAGGATGACATCGGCAAAGCGAGGCATGGACGCGCAAGTTTACCGCCTGCGGCCCGCCCGCGCCGGGGTGGGCCGCCTACCTTGCGCCCCGATGCGCCGCATCGCCTTCCTTCCGCTGCTGGTCTGCGCCCTGCAGGCACCTGCCCAGTTGGTGCTCACCAACACGCAGACCCCCGCGCAGCTGGTGCAGAACGTGCTGCTCGGCGCGGGCGTCACAGCCACCAACATCACCTTCAACGGGGTTCCGGGCAATGCGGTGACCATCCAGGCCGGCGAGTTCAACAGCGCCAATGCGAACGTGGGCATCGCAGCAGGGGTGATCCTGGCCACGGGCGGGATCAGCAATGCGCTCGGACCAAACGACCTGGGCAGCTCCTCCGTGCCCCTCACCGGCGCCAGCGTGCAGGATCCCGACCTGCTGCTCCTCGCGCAGCAGAGCCAGCCCAACATCCAGGACGTGAACGATTGCGCGGTGCTGGAGTTCGACTTCACGCCCACGGGCGATTCGCTCAAGTTCAACTTCGTCTTCGCCTCGGACGAGTATTTGGAGTTCGTGAACAGCATCAACGATGCCTTCGGCTTCTTCCTCAGCGGGCCCGGGATCAATGGTCCGTTCAGCAACAACGCCATCAACATCGCGCTGATCCCCGGCACCGCCGACCCGGTTACGATCAACACGGTGAATGACGTGGTGAACCCGCAGTTCTATGTGGACAATGGCGATGGCGTGACCCCGCCCTACAGCACCAACCCGTTCTATGTGCAATACGACGGCCTCACGGTGGTGATGCAGGCGCGGGCGCAAGTGATCTGCGGGGAGACCTACCACATCAAGATCGTGGTGGGCGATGCGAATGACACCGTGTGGGACAGCGCGGTGTTCCTGGAGGCTGGCAGCTTCCAGAGCAACCAGGTGGCGATCCTGGGCGAGGTGGTGTCCGGCGGTATCGACAGCCTCTTCTATGAGGGGTGCGGACAGGCCGCGCTGCTGCTTGTGCGCGGTGGTCCACTGGCCGATCCCGATTCCGTGCAGGTCCTGGTTGGCGGCACGGCCACCGAGGGTGTGGACTACACGAATGTGCCCGACCAGGTGGTGTTCCAGCCGGGCGAGGATACGGTGGTCCTGCAGTTCAATGCCATCCTGGACGGCCTGGTGGAAGGGCAGGAGAACCTTGTGATCATGGTGATCAACAACGCCGCCTGCGGGGCGGACACCGTATCGGTTGAACTGCTGCTGGAGGAGGCGCCTGCGATCGATGTGGTGCTGGGCAATGACGTGACGCTGCAGTGCGCGGACAGCACCTTCCTCTCGGCCACGGTGACCGGCGGCTTCGGCAATTACGTGCTGGACTGGGACCAGGGCATACCCGACGGCCAGTTGGGCGGCTGGGTGGCGCCGCCGCAGACCACCACCTACACCCTCACCGTGTCCGATGACTGCGGCGTGGTGACCGAGAGCGACCAGGTGATGGTGACCGTTCCAGTGCCGGACCCGCTGGTGGTTGACATCGTGGATGATGTGACGGTGGCCTGTCCGGAGACCCCGCTGGTGTTGACGGCTGTGGTGCAGGGCGGCACGCCGGGCTACACGTACGCATGGAGCGGGGGACTTGGCACCAATGCCTCGGCCCAGGTGGCCCCGCCTGTGACCACCAGCTGGAGCGTGACGGTGACGGACCTGTGCGGCCGCGATACCAGCGATGTGGTGACGGTGACGGTGACCTACGACACGGTGCAGGTGGCGATCGCGCCGGACACCGCGATCTGCATCGGGGACACGGCCCTGCTGCGCGCGCTGACCAGCTTCGGCTACGGGCCCTTCTCGTACGCGTGGCAGCCTGGCGGCACGGCGGACACGCTGGCGGCGCACCCCACGGGCAACACCATCTACACGGTGACGGTGACGGACGCCTGCGGCATAACCGCCACGGACCAGAGCGGTCTTGCTGTGAACGCCCCGCAGGCCTCCTTCGTGCTGGACGGATCCTACCAGGTGAACAACGCGCCCATCCGTTTCCTCGACATCTCCTTCGGTGCCACGCAGTGGTGGTGGGACTTTGGGGCGTTCGGGCTGGAGAGCATGGTGCAGAACCCGCAGGTCACCTACCCGGAGCCGGGTACCTACGAGGTGCAGCTGGTGATCGCCGACACGCTGGGCTGCCGGGACACCACAAGCCGCACGATCGTGGTGGACCCGGAGTTCCACCTGTACATCCCCAACACCTTTACGCCGGACGGCGACGGGATCAACGAGCTTTTCCGCCCGGTGGCCACCGGGGTGCGTGCGTTCTGGATCCGCATCCACGACCGCTGGGGCGTCACGCTCTACGAGTCGGAGGACCCCGGCCAGGCCTGGGACGGCACCGTGGACGGCGTCCTGCTGCCCACCGGCACCTACGTCTACCGCTACCGGGTGAAGGCCATCGCGGGTGACGTTCGTGAGGGTTTCGGTCATGTCCTCCTCATGCGTTGAGCCAGCTGTTCCGTCTATCTTGCCCTACCCATACCGCACCGAACCGATGCGCCTGCTGACCACCCTGTCCTGCCTGTTCGCCGTGTTGACCGCACATGCGCAGCCCGGCACCACGTGTGCCGATGCGATCCCGGTGGCGCCGGGGACCCACACGGCCCCGTTCGACAATGCCTGGTACGTGTACACCGCACCGGGCACCGGGCAGTACACGTTGAGCACATGCGGGCTGAGCGATTGCGACACCAAGCTGTGGGCCTATACCTACTGCACGGGCTTGGTGACCAACGAACAGGGGCTCAACGCGCTGGGGTACAACGACGATGCCTGCGGCCTGCAGACCAATGTGGTCCTCAACCTGACGGGTGGGCAGGTGATCTACATCCGCGTGGGTGATTACCAGAACGCCTGCGCCGGTGATACCGTGGTCTGGAGCCTTGCCGCGAATGTCGCCCCCCCGGCACCGGCCTGTGGTCCGGGCCAGGCCCCGGTCCAGTTGAACGTGGTGCCGGATGCCTACCCCAATGAAATGAGCTGGGATCTCCGCAATGGCAGCGGAACGGTGCTCGCGTCGGGCACCTCCGCCGGCGCGGCGCTGTGCGTGGACACGGGTACCTGCCTGGTGTTCTCCATGCACGACACGTATGGCGATGGGATCTTCGCGCCCGGTGGTTTCTGGGTGTACTACGATGGTGCCCTCATCGGACAGGGCGGCAACTTTGACTTCCACGACCGGGTGGAATGGAACTGCCCGCCGGGCTTCAGCTGCCTATCGCCAGCCACGGTGGGCCTCGGCCAGTACAGCACGCCGGGGGATGAGGGCTGGTACGCCTTCGTGCCCGACAGCAATGGGGTGTACACCATCAGCACCTGCGGCACGGCCACTTGCGACACCCGCATCTGGGTCTACGACCATTGCGAGGGACTGAACTGGGACGACACGAACATCGGCACCATCTACTATGACGACAACTCGGGCGGTTGCGGCCTGCAGGCACAGGTGCAGGCGCTGCTGGAGGCGGGTACCACCTACTACATCCGCATCGGTGACACCGGTGTGGACTGTGCCGGTGGTCCCATCGCATGGTCGCTGGACTATGCCGGCCCCATCGTGGGCTGCACGGACCCCACGGCGTGCAACTACGATCCGCTGGCCACGGTGAGCGATGGCAGTTGCATTCCATGGGGCGACCCGGCCTGCCCGCTGGGACCCGACCTGATCGTGCGGAGCGACGTCCTACAGAACTCCATCTACGCCCAGACGATGGTGGTGAATGCCAACGATTGCTACATCCAGGAGGGCTGCCTGGCCGGTTTCGGCACGCGTGAACTGATCCGCTTCACCACGCACATCCAGAACATCGGGTTCATGGATTACTACATCGGCAACCCGGGCGCCAACCCCGACCAGTTCGTCTACGGGGTGTGCCACAATCACTGGCATTACGAGGGCTATGCGGAATACCTGCTGTATGACAGCACGGGCCAGCAGACGGCCCAGGGTTTCAAGAACGGCTTCTGCGTGATGGACCTGGAGTGCAGCGGCGGCGGATCGGCGCAATACGGCTGCAGCAACATGGGCATCAGCATGGGCTGCGGTGACATCTACAGCAGCGGGCTCTCGTGCCAGTGGATCGACATCACGGATGTGCCGGACGGTCGCTACACGCTGGTGGTCCGCACCAACTGGGACAACACGCCCGATGCGCTTGGCCGGCAGGAGATGGACATCAACAACAACTGGGGCCAGGCTTGCGTCAACATCGTGCGCAATCCGAACCTCTCGGTGACAGTGCAGCAGAACTGCCCCTCCTACGTGGACTGCCTGGGCGAGATCTACGGCGATGCCCAGTTCGATTGCGAGGGCGTATGCGCGGGCACCCGGTTGATCGGTGACCTGGACGTGGATGCCGACAACGACTCGCTCGACGCCGCGGCATACGTGGCCGGCATACTCGATGCCTCCCTGGCCGCCGCGCCGTGCACGGACGTGAACGATGACGGCTTGCTCACGGTGGCTGATGCGGCGATGATCGCCCACTGCCACCAGGCCAACCAGCTGGCGGACAGCGCGCTGATCGACACGCGCTGCGGGTTCCCGCTGCTCGACATGGTGAACATCTACGACTCGGTCACCTTCACCATCGGCGCCTTCGACATGGGCGCGGGCTACCTGGATGTGCATGTGCGCAACCCGAACCGCAAGCTGGTGGGCTATGAGCTGCGCTTCAGCGGCATCACCATCACCGGGGTGGACAACCTGGCTGATCCTGCGGACTTCCCCATCGTACCGGCGTTCAACGGGGCCACGGCGCATGTGATCGGCCTGTCCTACGTGGACAGCCTGCTGGAGCGATCCAACGTGTTCGTGCCCCTCTTCCGTGTTCACTTCACCAATCCGGCGGCCACTGTTTGCATTGATGAGGTGGTGGATGTGGTGAACGAGGACTACGCAGTGTCACTGACCTTCCTGCAGGACCCCTGTGTGGCGATCACGGAGGTGGCCTCCCTGTCCCCTGCGGACGGGGTTTCGGTGGCCCCATCGCCCTTCGTGGACCACCTGGTGGTGACGCATGCGCCGCGTTCGGGGCGCGTGGTGTTCACCCTCATGGATCTGCAGGGCCGTGTGGTGCGTCGTTCCGAGGCTCCGGCCAGCGGGCAGCTGCGGGTGGACGGACGCGACCTGGCGTCGGGTACCTACCTGTACCGGCTTGAGGGCGCGATCAACGCCTCGGGCCGCGTGGTGAAGCGCTGAGGACCGCGCTGCGGCTGAAAAGTGCCTTCGGGTTTGCGGGTTGGTCCCTCGCGACTACCTTCGTCGCGGGCCCTACCTCCCAAACCGCGAAAGCACATGCGTTCATTCCTGCACCCGATCGGCCTGGCCTTTGCCGGCTCCTTGCTGCTCGCCGCCTGCGGCGGAGGTGAGGGCGATGGCCTGAACGGCAACCCTGCGGACACCCTGGTCGCACCTTCGGGCGACGGCGGCAAGTTGGTGAACGTGGGCGGCAAGCTCTTCAGCATCCCCTCACCGGTCCAGACGGCCCTGTTGATCCGCAGCGCCGGCGTGGGTTACCGCCCGGACCTGGTGCTCGACCGGGGTAAGGCGGACGCCATCACCAGCAAGGTGGGCCGCGCCCTGGCGGTGGGCCTGTACGGTGCCGACCTGGCCTACGAGACCATCCACAAGGACGGGCAGGCGGCCATCGCCACCCTGGGCGTCATCGAGAAGTTGAGCGCCTCCCTGGAGATGGGCAATGCCTTCGACAAGAGCCTCGTGGAGCGCTTCAAACGCAACATCAACGCGCAGGACAGCCTGCTGCGCCTGAACGGGGAGGCCTTCCGCGCCGCCGACCGCTACCTGAAGACCAACGACCGGGGCGACGTGAGCGCACTGGTGCTGGCGGGCGGCTGGATCGGGGCCCTGCACCTGTCCATCTCCCATGCCGAGGGCAGCGCCCAGACCAAGCTCGCCCCCCGCATCGCCGAACAGCGCCGCGCGCTGGACGACCTGATCGCGCTGCTGGAGGCCAACGACAAGGACCAGCAGTGCACGGCGCTCTGCGCAGACCTGAAAAAGCTGCAGCAGGCCTTCGCCGTGCTGAAGACCTCCTACAAGTTCGAGAAGTCCCAGACCGACGCGGCGGCCAGGACCACCTACATCACAAGCACGTCCATGGTGACCGTCACCCCGGATGAGCTCTGGGCCATCGCCCAGCAGGTGACCGATCTGCGCACCAAGTACCTGATCTGACCATGAGGACGACCATCGCCATCATCGCAGCCGTGCTCGGTCTGTTCCCCGCATCCCGGGCCACTGCCCAGTGCGACACCATCGCCGACCTGTGCGCCAAGCACATCACGGCGGCCTACATCCCGGACGGCCAGTTCTACCGGGCCCTGCTCCAGGGCGATGAACTGGCGGAGTTCGGGCTGACCCTGTTCGGGGGCACCACGTACCGGGTCGCCGCCTGCAGCGGGATGACGGATGGAAACCTGCTCTTCAGCGTGTTCGACCAGGAACGCAACCTCCTGTTCACCAACAAGGACCACGCCAGCAGCCCCTATTGGGACCTGGTGATCTCCAATACGCTGGACGTGACCATCGAGGCCCACCTCGATGCCGCGAAACTGGGCAGCGGCTGTGCCGTGCTGCTCATCGGGTTCAAGCAGTAGCAGGGGATCCGCGCCCCCCTGTAACATTCCCCTGCGTTCCGCGTAGGACGGGTTGCCGTGATCGAGGGATCCGGTGAACCCGCATGAGCGAGAAGATCCTCCAAGCCCTGCTCCAGCTGTTCGCGATCATCGCGGACGCGGAAGCGGCCACCGGCAAGGGGGGGCCTGCGGGACGGGCCATGCTGGCCCGGTTCCTTCGCGAGCAGTTCACTGCGGAGGAGGTGCAGGAGCACCTGGCCCGCTTCGACGCCCACGTGGCGGCCCTGCGTGGCCCCGATACCGGCGGCCGTGCCGGACGCAAGCGAATCGCCCTTAACTCGGTGCGTGTGCTGCGCATCTGCATGCAGGTGAACGAAGAGCTCACCCAGCGCCAGAAGTTCATCGTGCTGATGCACCTGCTGGAGTTCATCCATGCCGGCGGCGTGGTGGACCAGGAGCAGGAGTTCGTGACCACGGTGGCCGATACCTTCAACATCGGCCGGGAGGAGTACGCGCAGTGCCAGGCCTTCGTGGAGCAGTCCGCCGGGGAGCGCGTGGACAGCCCGCACCTGCTTTACGCGGACGCAGCCGCCGGCAACGACCTGAGCAAGGCGCGCCACCTGCATGCCCACCTGGACGGTGAGCTCCGGGTGCTGCACGTGCCGAACGTGAACCTGTACATGGCCCGTTACATGGGCCGTGACCGCGTGCTGCTGAACGGGCAGCCCATGAACGCGCGCCACCATTACGTGCTGAGCAACGGGTCGTCGATCCGCCCGCCGCACGGCCGCCCGATCTACTACAGTGACATCCTGGGGAGCTTCATGACCGTTCGCCAGCGCGAGGCGCTGGTGTTCAAGGCGGAACACATCACCTATGCCTTCCCCAACGGCCGCGTGGGCCTGCACGAGCTGGATCTGGCCGAGACCAGCGGCAAGCTCGTGGGCATCATGGGCGGCAGCGGCAGCGGCAAGAGCACGTTGCTGAACGTGCTGAACGGCAACCTGCGGCCGTCGTCGGGCCGTGTGACCATCAACGGCATCGACGTGCACAACGAGGCCGATCGCATCCGCGGTGTGATCGGCCACGTGAGCCAGGACGACCTCCTCATCGAGGAACTGTCGGTTTACCAGAACCTGCTGTACAACGCCAAGCTCTGCTTCGGGAACCTCACCGAGACGCAGATCGGCGACCGTGTGCTGAAGCTGCTCCAGCAGCTCGGGCTTTACGACATCAAGGATCTGAAGGTGGGCTCGCCGCTGGAGAAGACCATCAGCGGCGGCCAGCGCAAGCGCCTCAACATCGCCCTGGAGCTCATTCGCGAGCCGAGCATTCTCTTCGTGGACGAGCCCACCAGCGGCCTCAGTTCGCGTGACTCGGAGAACATCATGGACCTGCTCAAGGAGCTCGCGCTCCGCGGCCGCATCGTGTTCGTGGTGATCCACCAGCCCAGTTCGGACATCTTCAAGCTCTTCGACCAGCTGCTGCTGATCGACCAGGAGGGCTACCCGGTGTATTACGGCGACCCCGTGGAATCGGTGGTCTATTTCAAGCGCGTCACCGGCCAGGTGAACAGCGAGGTGGGCCAGTGCAGGGCCTGCGGCAACGTGAACCCCGAGCAGATCTTCAACATCCTGGAGGCCAAGCTGGTGGACGAGTACGGGATGGAGACGGACCAGCGCCGCATCAGTCCGGAGGCGTGGAACGAGGTGTTCCGCGCCCAGATGGCGGGCCGGATGGCGTTGGTGCCGGACGTGCACACCCGGCCCCGCAGCACCTTCAAGGCACCCGGTTGGGCGGCCCAGCTCAAGGTGTTCTTCACCCGTGACATCCTTTCCAAGCTGGCCAACCGGCAGTACGTGCTCATCAACCTGCTGGAGGCCCCGGTACTGGCCTTCGTGATGGCCTTCTTCCTGCGGTACCATGGTGCCGGAGGCGATGCGGCCGGTTACGTGCAGCGCTCCAACGACAACATCCCGCAATACCTCTTCATCGCTGTGATCGTGGCGCTCTTCCTGGGCCTGACCGTGGCGGCCGAGGAGATCATCCGCGATCGGAAGATCCTGCAGCGTGAGAAATTCCTTGCCCTGAACCGCAACAGCTACCTGCTGAGCAAGATCGGCATCCTGTTCCTGATATCGGCCATCCAGGCCTTCCTGTTCGTGGCAGTGGGCAATGCGGTGCTGGGCATCGAGGACATGGGGGTCGTGCACTGGGCGCTGCTCTTCAGCACCTCCTGCTTCGCCAACGTGCTTGGCCTCAATGTGAGCGCGAGCTTCAATAGCGCCAAGGTGATCTATATCGTGATCCCGGTGCTGATCATCCCGCAACTGCTCTTCTCCGGTGTTATCGTGCGCTTCGACAAGCTGCACCCGTGGTTCGCCTCCGAGCGCGGCGTGCCCCTGATCGGGAACGTGATGGCCAGCCGCTGGGCCTATGAGGGGCTTGCGGTGACGCAGTACATGGAGAACGATCATGAGCGCAGGTTCTATGCCTTCGACCAGCGGATGAAGACGGCCAACTGGAAAAAGGACCTTTGGCTGCGCGAACTGCAGCACCGGGTGAACAACCTGCGCCGTGCCGAAGCGGGTCCGGCGGTCGTGGAGCAGCGGCAGCGCGACGTGGAGCTGCTGCGCACGGAATTGCAGGCCGAGGCGCGCCAACTGAGCGGGCTGGTGGTGCCGGCGATCGAGGCCGGTGCCGATGGCAGGCCGGACGCCGCCGTCCTGGACGCCGTGGACCATACGCTGGAGGTGCTCACCACGCACTACCGCCGCGTGTACAAGGAGGCGGAGCGCGAGAAGGAGGAGGCCATCGCCGCGATGACGCATGACCCCGCCTCCCGTGCGGCGTACTTCGAGCTGCTCGACGCCCACCGCAACGAGAGCCTGGCAGAGTTCGTGACCAACAAGAACGACGTGAACGTGATCACCCTCGACGGGGACCGGCTGGTGCGCAAGAGCGACCCGGTGTACTTCGAGGCGAAGGAGGGCGGTTTCTTCGGCGCGCACTTCTATGCTCCCGCCAAGTGGGTAGCAGGTGTGCGGATCCCCACTTTCTGGGCGAACATGGGCGTGCTGTGGCTGATGTCGATCGCCTTCGCACTGGCACTGCGGGCCGAACTGTTCCCGCGCATCGTGGAGCGGTTGTCGCGGCAGCGCAACCCCGCCTGAGCCAGCAGGCTCAGCCCTCCACCTTCACCTGGATCATGCGGAAGGGGAGGTTGATGATCGCCTGGTAGTCCTCTCCGGCCTCCAGCATGTCCTCATCGTCCTCCTCATAGTGCCAGTGAACGGCCATGTCCTGTCCCTGGCTGCGGATGGCCTCCAGCTTCTTGAACAGGTCCAGGATGCACTTGCTGCTGCTCGTGTTGAAGTACTCCAGCTGCACATGCAGCACCGTGGCGGACTTCGGGGTCCGCGCATAGCGGTCCACCCAGGCGATCAGCGGCCGGTAGAAATCGATCGAGTTCTCGGGGATGGAGCGTCCCTTCAGTTCCAGGCGCCCCTGTTCTGCGTCGAACCGGATGTGCGGGGTCTTCGAGGTGCCTTCAATGATCAGTGGCTCCATGCTCTGCTCGGTTTGGTCGGTCCCGGTGGACGGGTTCCCCGTGCGAAGCTACGGCTCCCGGCTTGACCGCGGTCAAGGCAGTTGCAGCCCGAAGCGGGTGTCGTCCACGTACAGGTCGGCGCGGTCGTCGCATCCGCTGCCATGATCGATCCGGCGGTCGCGGTCGTCGCCCAGCACCAGCGCGGTGGCACCTGCCCGCACCCAGCGGCAGCCCGTGGCCACTTCCAGGTCGGTGGTTGTGGAGGCCGTGTAGGCGATGCCGTTCCGGTCCTGCCCGATCACCGCGACGCGTACCGCATACACATCGTCCTGCGGGAGGTTGTCCACCTGCCCGGCAGTGCGCTGGTGGTCCAGATCGCCCCGCAATCGCCGGCTCCAGGCACCCAGGCGCCACACGGCCGAACTGTCGAGCCTCACGCGTTCTCGGCCATCGGGAACCGCTCCAACGGATGCCCCGCAGCGCAGGCGGATGCCATCCACGTCGAGGTCCGGTGTGCTGAAACCCGCGATGCGTGCGCGGCCTTCCGTCACGCTGTCGCAGCGCAGCAGGAAGGTCCCAGTGCGCACCTGTCCGGACACATCGGTGCAGCCGGGGAGGAAACGCAGGTGCAGGGTGACGGGGCCGTTGGCGGGGAACGCGGTGGTATCGCCCACAAGGCTGTCCAGACGCAGGCAGAAGTCCGCGCTGTCCACGGTCCAATGCCCCGGGCCTATTGCGAGCGCGCGTGCCAGCGGGTACAGGGGGACGATGAGGTGCTCGACGAAGGCGTGGTCCACCAGGCAGGAGGCCTCCTCGGTGCCGGGTACATCCTCCTTGCGGCAGCCAAGGGCCAGCACGATCGATCCGCAGAGCAGGATGGCGGTGTTCCTCATGCCTGCGAAGGTAAACCGACCTTGCGCCCGCGCCCGGTGGCGTACTTTCGCGGTCCCCTGAACGCGATGGCCTGGTACCGCACCTGGTTCGGCACGCCCTACTACAAGCTGCTCTACGGCCACCGCGGCGAGGATGACGCGGAGGCGTGGGTGCGCACCATCTTGGCCCGCACGGGGCTCGGTGGTGGTGCGGAAGTGCTTGACATGGCCTGTGGCCGAGGCCGTCACGCCCGCTGGTTCCGCGAGGCGGGGTGCAGGGTCACCGGCATCGACCTCTCCGGGGAAAGCATCGCCGAGGCGCGGCTGGAGGTGCCCGGCTGCCGGTTCGAAGTGCATGACATCCGTGTCCCATACGCCGAGGGGAGCTTCGATGCGGTGGTCTGCCTCTTCACCAGCCTGGGCTATTCGGCGGACCGGGAGGATGACCGGCGTGCGGTGCGTGCGGCATATGCTGCACTGCGGCAGGGAGGCTGGTTCGTCCTGGATTTCATGAACTCCGCCCGTGTGGTGAAGGACCTGGTGCCCGCCGAACGGGTGGAGCGGGGCGGTGTGCATTTCGCCATCGAGCGCACCATGGAGGATGGCCAGGTGGTGAAGCGCATCCATGTGCGCGACGGCGCCAGTGAGCACCACTTCGAGGAACGCGTGGCGGCGCTGACACCCGATGAGCTCGCGGATCTTTTGACGGGTGCGGGTTTCCGGGTGCGTGCGCGCACGGACGGTCCAGGCGCCGAACCCTTTGACGTGGAACGTTCCAACCGGGTGGTGCTCTGGGCCCAGCGACCTGACGCAGGCCGCTGTCTACCACCATCGCGTTGTTCCCCGGGCTGCCGCTCGCCACGGCCCTTTTGATGCGGCTGAGCAGGCCGGACGAACAGGTGCTTCGGCTGCTGCTGGCCTTCAGCGGCGCATTCCTGCTCAGCGTGGCCCTCACCCACATGATGCCCGAGCTTTACGAGGCGGCGGGGGAGGGCGTGGGGCCCTGGCTGCTGGGGGGATTCCTGCTGCAGGTGGTCCTCGAGTTCTTCAGCCAGGGGATCGAGCACGGGCACATGCATGTGCACAAGGGCCCGGGGCGGGCCATGCCCCTGCTCACCCTGTTCAGCCTGTGCGCGCACTCCTTCACGGAGGGCATGCCGTTCGCCGATGCCCGTGTGCACGGCGACATGGCCTTCCTGCTGGGAGTCCTGCTGCACAAGCTGCCCATGGCGATCGCCCTGGTGACTGTGCTGCAGCGGGCGGAGGCGCCTGCGCGGCAGTTGTGGGGCATGGTTGTGCTCTTCGCCCTTGCGGCTCCGGCAGGGATCCTGGCGGGCGTGTGGGGGGGGCAGGGCCTGGGGGAGGTGTTCCTGCACCGCACCCTGGCGCTTGCGATCGGCATGCTGCTGCACATTGGCACCACCATCATCTTCGAGACGGCACCGGGGCACCGGTTCAACCGGCAGCGGTTCGCTGCCGTGCTGGCCGGGGCGGCCTTGGCCCTCTGGATGGTGCATTAGGGGGGTGGGTTGCCCGCTTTGGCGTGATCGTTCCGGCGAATTCGACCGCGACGCCCGTAACCCGGCGCAGGCATCTTCCGTTCAAAAACCCCGTCTAACCATGGAGATCCGGGGTAAAATGATCGCAGAAGCCCGCCTTTTCATCCGGCTCGGACTGCTGTCCTGCATCGGGCTGGGATTCTACTACCTCCACCTGTTCGTGGGTGTGGCGGAGAATGTGTTCCTGTACCGTGCGCTGGCCATCACCTTCCTCCTGGCCACGGTGCCCCTGCCGGTTATCGCGCTCAACAACAAGAAGCTGTGCCCGGAGCTCAACGGCACGGGCAAGACCGTGCTCGTATTCGCCTCGCTGCTGTTGCTGGTGCACCACTTCCTGATGACATTCATCTTCGTCCTCTTCCTGCAGGGCGGGGGTATGCTGTGAGGGGTTGTCCGTCGGCCTTTTCCATCGGCGCCCCAGGGGCGCCGAACTTTTTTTGGCGCATCCTGAAACATTCGGCACGGCTCTTGCGTTCAACCAAAAGAAGGTCCCGTAAGACCTCCGGACAAAAGGCCCCGTAAGGCCTTCCGAAACAGCGGCCCCGTAAGGCCGGACACGCATACCTGATGATGGGGGAGACCCCGGCCCGGCCCGTAAGCCGGCATCGGGAGGAACGAATGAAGCGCGCCCCGTAAGGCGCGCTTCTTCGTTTGGGCACGTGCGTTCCGCCTCAGGATTTCATGTTCTCGTACTGCAGCGGCACCTCGAAATCGGTGCCCTTGCATAGGGCGATCACCGCCTGGAGGTCGTCGATCTTCTTGCCGTTCACGCGGATCATGTCGTCCATGATCTGGGGCTGCACCTTGAGCCCGCTGTCCTTGATGGCCTTGATGATACGCTCGCGCTCGATCCCCTGCTGCACCTTGATGGTCTTGAGGACCAGTTTCCCGCTTGGCTGCGGCTCCGCGCTCAGGTCGAACGCCTTTACATCGATGCGCTGCTTGCTGCTGCGCTCCAGCACGATCTTCTCGATGGCATCGAGCTTCATGGTGTCCTCGGTGCTGAGCTTGATGGTGAGTGCCTTGCGGTCGAGCTCGATACTGCTGTTGCTGCCGCGCAGGTCGTAGCGGGTCTCCACCTCGCGCTTGGCGGTATTGACGGCGTTATCCAGGGTCTGGACGTCGATCTTGCTCCCGATGTCGAAGCTTGGCATGGCAAAGCGGTTTCTGGGGTGAAAGCTAATGGGACTGGACGGTGCTGAACGAGGAAGCGCGGGCCGAGGCCCGCGCTTCCCGATGCCGTCAGGCGTTGATCACTTGGTGACCACCACGCGGAAGGTGGTACGGCCACCGTCCTGGAAGTTCAGGGCGAAGGCATATGTGCCGCCGGTGAGGCCGGTGACATCGAGCACGAGCACCTCGTTGGCGATGCTCACGCGGCGCTCCTCGACCAGCTTTCCCGCCTGGTCCATGATGCGCAGGTCGGCTGCTCCGCTCAGACCGGCGAGCGGCACGCGGATGCGGTCCGTGGTGGGGTTGGGGAAGGGGGTCACCTCCACGCTGTTCAGCTCGTTCATGCCGATGCTGCCAGCGGGGATCATCTCC